>NZ_JACJRS010000034.1 GCF_014697375.1 Phormidium sp. FACHB-1136 | reverse complement strand
CAGACCTAGGCGCGAGCGGCAACCTTGGCGGTTTGCAGGCTTTCGGCCAGTTTGCGAACCACAGCGACCATGGCCAGGGGGTTATCCAGCTTGTTGACGGCGGAACCTACGCCCACGCCAGCGGCCCCGGCGGCAATGGCCATGGGGGCGGTCACATCGGACAGACCAGAAGCGCAGAGCACGGACACGGACACGGCACGGGAGATTTCGTAGGCGGCGGCCAGGGTGGGAGCGGCTTTTTCGATCAGGCCCAGGGTGCCGGGGTGGGTGGGCTGACTGCTGGTGCCGCCTTCGGTTTGGATGATGTCGGCTCCGGCGGCGACCAGGGCTTCGGCCAGGGCCACCTGCTCATCTAGGGCTAGGATGTGGGGCACGGTGACGGAGAGGGTGATTTCCGGCAGCAGGGCACGGGTGCGGTGGGTGAGGTCGAGCACTTCAGGGGCCTCAAAGCGGCGACCTTGGGCGTAGAAGGCGTCAAAGTTGCCGATTTCGATCAGATCCGCCCCAGCGGCCACGGGTGCCAAAAAGGCAGCGGGATCGACGGCAGAAACGCAAATGGGCAGGTCGGTCGCTGCCTTGGCCAAACGCACCAGTTCCGCATCGGCAGCGATGTCTACGAAGGTGGCCCCACCCTGATCAGCCGCCTTCACAATATCCACCACATGGGCGGCGTTGAAGTTGGTGAGACCGCTAATGATTTTGAGGGCGGTTTGGTTGGCCAAAGCCTGTTGTAGGTCAGAACGCATAGAAAATCTCTCAAACGCTGAATTCAGTCTGCCCCATTGTCGCATTGTCGGCTGTACTGTGGTGAACCGAATCGTGATCTGCCGGACTGGGCAAGCTTCAGGGCGCATCCGGCTGGCAGCGTTCGCCGTCGGTGGTGAAGGCCAGGGGATAGGCGGGATCGAGGGGAGAACCAATGTCCTTAGCCCGCAGTCCGTAGCCCGTGACGAGGTGGTAGGTCTGAATCGGGCGACCAAAACGCCGAATGGTGAGGGTTTGGGACGATCCTGTACGTTCAAACATAGCCAAGTGGGCGGGACAAATCGGGTGCCAATCTTCTCCCAACAGTACCGCATCCCGTCCATCCAAGGCTTCAATGTCATACCAAAAGTCGGTTTGGTCAATGCGGCCCGAAATGGCGAGGACGTTAGGGTTATCCAACTGGTAAGCCAACGCCCCAGCAGATCGGTAATCCGTGGTCAACAGCAGCGGATTATCTAGGGGTTCGGCCTGGGCGGTGACGGCGGCGGCGATAGCATCCCAGCCAAAGAGGGCGGCACTGTCATGATCGGCTGGCCCAAACAGAGCGGTGATGGGAATGATTGTGTAGTGAATGGTTAGAACCACCACGGTAAACAGCCCTAACCCTTGAGCCGCAATCATCTGACGGGGATAGCGAAGAGGCAATAACCCATCTCGATCCGGCTGATCCTGGAGTTGACGGGGTTGACTCGGTGGGATCTCCCCATAACTCGTGTCAGCCTGATCTGAATCTGGCAATCTACTGGGACGATAGAAGCGATCCGCCAGCAGGGGAAACAGCAGCGGGTAGGCCAGGATATTCCAGTAATACAGCGCCACGGAAACCAGGGAGAGGGCGACAAAGGTACCCGTCGAAAGAGCAAAAATCCACCCTGCCACCACCGGATAAAGAGAAGGTCGCACAAAAGTTTGGTTGACCCGTCGCCACCGTCGCCCTATGCGCCACAGCCCCCAGGAGTGAATAGGGCCAAGGATGAGGGCGCAAAGCAGCAAAAAGACCAGCGGTTGCAGGACATTTAGGGTTAATCCGTTGTCGCTGGTGCGCTCGCCATAGAACTGAAAGGAGGCAAACCCCTGCTGCCAGTTCCAAATCAGAATGGGAGACAGGGTTAGAATTGTGATCCCCAAGGCCAGGTACAGTCGGAAATCCAAAAACAACCGTCTTAAAGATCGCTGGGTCAACAGCGTCACCAAAAAGCCCAGCCCCACAAAGACGGCATTGTATTTGCTGAGTCCGGCCAAGCCTAAAAACAGGGCAGATCGGTAGAGGGGGCGGGATTTTCCGTGACCATCGGCCTGGTAGCCATCCACAAACCGGACAAAATCAAAGCTGCTGAGGACGGCCAAGGTGACGAGCCAGTGGTCGTGCCATGCCATCGCCAAAAATAGGAAAAACAGCGGCGATGCCACCAGCAGCAAAATCATCAGCCACAGCCGATCTTCGCCGTCCTCGCCATAGAGATAGCGGCCCACGCGGTAAAGGGTAACGGCCAAAATCCCGTTGCTGACCAGGTTCGACAGCCGCAGCACCCAGGTAGACCGTCCGAGCAGGGTTGAAAAAAGCCCCTGTACCCAGGCGTGAAAGGGGGGATGGTCGTAGTAGGAAAAGCTGGGATGCTGACCCCACAGCCAGTAGTAGGCTTCGTCGGGATTAGGGAAAGCCCCAACCCAAAACCACAGCCGCACCGTCAAAAAGGCCAGCAAAAACCATCGACCCCACCGCCACACTAGATGATCATGCCGTCGGGGATAGTGGCATTTTTCAGCACCACTACGATGCCACTACGGATATAGAAGCCCAGGTCTTCCCGTTCCGCCTCTTGGACGTTTTCTTTGTTGACGATCTGCACGTTGCGGCCAATGCGGGCGTTTTTGTCGATGATGGCGCGACGAATCACCGACCCTTCGCCCACGCCCATGGGCACTTTGCTGCGGGTGAGGTGCTGGCTACTTTCCGAGAGGGGTTCGTAGTAGTCGGCCCCCATCAGCAGAGAATCTTCGATGACGCAGTTGGCATTGATGCGCTGGCGTAGACCGATGACGGAATGGTGGACGCGACAATTCTTGAGAATGCAGCCCTCGGTGATGCTGGATTCGGTGATGTGGCAATCCTGGAGTTTGTTGGGGGGCAGATAGCGGGAACGGGTGTAGATGGGGGCGTCTTCGTGGTAGAAGCTGAAGGGCGGCTGGGGCTGCATGGTCAGCGCCAGGTTCGCGTCATAGAATGCCTCAATCGTCCCGATGTCTTCCCAGTAGCCATCAAACAGGTAGGCTTGAACGTTGTGATCCCGCGCCGAAGCCGGAATAATTTCTTTGCCAAAGTCGGTTTGATCCAGACCCTTACGCAGTAGGTCGATCAGAACTTGCTTTTTGAAGACATAGATCCCCATGGAGGCGATGAAGGGCTGTTCCTTGGCCTGGTCGGGAGTGAGGCCGAGGACCGTGGTATCCACCTTCATGCGATCTAGGGCGTCACCCTTGGGTTTTTCGCTGAAATCCACCACGCGCCCGGTGCCGTCGATTTTCATCAGGCCAAATTCCGAGGCTTGCTTATAGCCAATCGGCACCACGGACAGGGTGATATCCGCATTGGTGGCTCGGTGGCGTTCCACAAATAGGCTGTAGTCCATCCGGTAGAGATGATCCCCGGACAAAATCAGGAAATCATCCACATTCCAGGTCTCGAACAGCCAGAGGTATTTCCGCACGGCATCCGCTGTGCCTTGGAACCAGCTAGGGCTATCGGGGGTTTGCTGAGCCGCCAACACTTCTACAAAGCCTTCCGTGAAGTGGGAAAACTGGTAGGCCCGCGAAATATGGCGGTTGAGGGAGGCGGAATTGAATTGCGTCAGAACATAAATCTTATGAATTTCGGAATTGATGCAGTTACTTACCGGGATGTCAATGAGGCGATACTTCCCGGCCAGGGGAACCGCTGGCTTGGCCCGAAACTTGGTTAATGGATACAACCGGGTGCCGGCACCCCCACCCAAAATAATCGCCAATACTGATTTCACGACGCTTCCTCGTTGATCCCCACGGATGACCTTAGTTTGCACATCTACAGTTTGGGCCGGAGGGTACACCTTGACAAGGGGGATCGTTGAAGATTGTGGCAGATTGTGACCCAGACCACGTTCTCCCTAGGACCCTAGCAAGGGCCATGCTCCCAGGGGCTTAAAGTGACGTTAACCCGCCGACTCGGTTGCCGCTATAGAATGGCAGCGATATCTGTGTATCCACACTGTTGAGAACTGTTGAGAGGCGACGCCATGCTGAATCCGGCCCATGCCATTTCGCTCTTTACGAAAGCCCCCGATATTCATCTGTTCAAAGCGGGGGAAACCATCTTTGAAATTGGCACCACGGGCCAGGTCATGTACGGCGTGATCGAGGGCGAAGTGGACATGATGGTCAACGGCAAGGTCTTCGAGACTATCCAGGCCGGGGACGTGTTTGGGGAAGGGGCGCTAGTGCAAGATCCCCCCCTGCGGGCCTCCACCGCCGTCGCCAAAACCGACTGCAAGCTGGCCGCTATGGATAAAACCCACTTCAAGTTTTTGGTGCAGGAAACCCCCCTCTTTGCCCTAGAGGTGATCCGCAGCATGTCCACCCGTCTGCGTGCTGCCAAGGCACACCTCTCCTAGGCCAACGGCTGAGGGGTGTGCTTTTCTAGGACAGGTTGGGCTTTCCCATCGGTTCTTGGGCCACAATTCTGCGGAAATTGGGCCGAAATTGCACAGAACGAAAGAGCGCCCCTTCAGTACACTAATAGAGCATGGGGTTCGTACAAGGAAGAATCACGATGACGGCAGCGGCTCTTTGGCAACGCTACAAAGACTGGCTCTACTACCACGAAGGGCTGGGCTTTTACCTTGATGTCAGCCGCATGGGGTTTGATGATGCCTTCTTGGCCGACATGCAGCCCCGCTTTGCCAAGGCTTTTGCAGATATGGCTGCCCTAGAGGCTGGAGCCATCGCCAACCCCGACGAAAACCGCATGGTGGGCCATTACTGGCTACGCAACGCCGAACTGGCCCCCACCCCCGAACTGAAGCAAGACATCCTCGATACCCTGGTGCAGATCGAGCACTTTGCCAGCCAGGTACGCACCGGAAATATTGCGCCACCGGGCCAGCCTCGCTTTACCGACATCCTCTCCATCGGCATTGGCGGATCGGCCCTAGGGCCGCAGTTTGTCGCCCAAGCCCTGGGGCCAGATTTTCCGCCTCTGAACATTCATTTCATCGACAACACCGACCCCGAAGGCATCGACCGCATCCTCGGCAAGCTGGAGGACGCGCTGCCTACCACCCTGGTGATTGTTACCTCTAAATCCGGCGGCACCCCCGAAACCCGCAACGGCATGTTGGAGGTAATGGACGAGTTTAAAGCCAAGGGGCTGAATTTCCCCAAACAGGCGGTGGCCGTCACCGGACGGGGGAGCCAACTGGAAAACCAGGCGATCCAAGAGGGCTGGCTAGCCACCTTCCCCATGCGCGACTGGGTGGGGGGCCGCACCTCGGAACTGTCCGCCGTGGGATTGCTACCCGCCGCCCTGCAAAACATCAGCATTCGCTCCATCCTGGGCGGGGCCAAGGAGATGGATACCGCCACCCGCGTCCCCGACCTGCGCCGCAACCCCGCCGCCCTAATTGCCCTAGCCTGGTACTACGCGGGCAACGGCAAGGGCGACAAAGACATGGTGGTGCTGCCCTACAAAGACAGCCTGCTGCTATTCAGCCGCTACCTCCAGCAGTTGGTGATGGAATCCCTCGGTAAGGAAAAGGATCTCGACGGCAATCTGGTCTACCAGGGCATTGCGGTCTACGGCAACAAGGGTTCCACCGACCAACACGCCTACGTCCAACAGTTGCGGGACGGCCTGCCCAGTTTCTTCGTCACCTTCATTGAGGTGCTGAAGGATCGATCCAGGGATTCCATCGAACTGGAACCGGGGATTACCTCTGGCGACTATCTCTGCGGCTTTTTGCAGGGCACCCGCAAGGCCCTCTACGAAAACGCCCGCGAATCCATCACCATCACCATCCCCGAAGTCAACGCCCACACCGTCGGTGCCCTGATCGCCCTCTACGAGAGGGCTGTGGGGCTGTATGCCTCCCTGGTGAACATCAACGCCTACCACCAGCCCGGTGTGGAAGCGGGCAAAAAAGCCGCCGCCGAGGTGCTAAAGGTGCAAAACGCCATCGTCGAGACCCTGCGTCAAAGCCCCGAAGCCCTCAGCCTGAAGGAACTCGCGGCCAAGGCGGGCTATCCCGACGACATCGAAATCATCTACGCCCTGGTGCGCCACCTCCATACCAACCAGCGCCAGGTGGTGATCCATGGCAATCCGGGCTATCCCGATGTGATTAAAATCGCCGCCCTGCCCTAGGGCCAGTCAGTCCCAAGGGTCTCATCCCCAATCCGACCCCTATCCCCCGATTCCCAACCCATTAAATCGTAGGGGTGAGGTCTCCTCACCCGCTGATACCGGGGGCAGCCGAGCCGGATTGGGTATCACCAGACCACCACGAAAAAGGGAAGCCAGTGACGGCTTCCCTACAATTCTCACGGTTTTAAGCGATGGCTTTACGGACGACCTAGGCAATCTTTGGAAATCGTCGCCCAGCGAAGCCGAGGGGCTTACATCAAGCCGATTTGAGACAGAATACCTTGACCAGTGAGCAGCTCGGTAGCAACGCCGATGACGAAGCCCAGCATGGCCAGACGACCGTTCCAGGTTTCAGCAAAGGCCACGAAGCCAAATTTGCTTTCGTTGTTTTCCATGGTGAGTAACTCCTAGAGGATAGAGGGCAAACAATTCAACATCCTGTAACTTAAGTTAACATAACTTTCCTAAAGCGGTAGCCTGTCAGCCTAACTTTTTTTCGATGGTAGAAATAAGCGTGACCTATAGTCTGGGCGAATGGTATAGAGAAATACCAGGATTTGAAGCCTAGGGACTGACCTGGGTATAGAAAACGGGCTGACGGGCTGGCGCACCGTCAAAAAGCTTTGATACCAATCCGGCTTGTTTGCCCCCGGTATCAGCGAGCGAGGAGACCTCATGGTCGATGGGTTGGGCAATCAGGGCACCGGGTTTTAGGATCGGAACTAGCTGGCCTTGGTGGTGCCTGCGGAGGTGCCCAGTTGAATCAGTTCCACCTTGTAGCCATCGGGGTCTTGCACAAAGGCAATGACTGTCGAGCCATGCTTCATGGGGCCAGGTTCCCGTACCACATGGCCGCCCATGGCCTTAATTTGCTCACAGGTTTTGTAAATGTCGTCTACCCCCAGGGCGATGTGGCCGTAGGCGGTGCCCAAGTCGTAGGACTCTACTCCCCAGTTGTAGGTGAGTTCGAGGACGGTGTGGTCGGCCTCGTCGCCATAGCCCACAAAAGCCAGGGTAAACTCGCCACCGGGATAGTCCTTCTTGCGCAGGAGCTGCATCCCCAGCACGTCGCAGTAGAATTTCAGCGACCGTTCCAGATCGCCCACTCGCAGCATGGTATGTAGGAGTCGCATGGCTTTCACATCCTTCAAAAATAGATCTGTTCCATTGTGCCGAGATTCAACCCAGCCAGAAAGGGGCGGAGCGTTATTTCCGTTCTGGATGCTCCATTTCGGGACGCCCATCGCCCAGGTCGTTCAGCCGTCGGATCAATTGGTGGAGTTTGGCAAAGTCTCGGTGGTTAAAGTGCAGCACCAGCCGGGGTAGGGAGATGGTTTCATCGTTTTTTTCCTCCGGGAGCGCTGCCGACTTCTCAATCTGGCCCTTGGACAGAATGTCGCCATACTCTTCGTTGAGTAGCATCACTGCCGCATCGGGCAACTCGCCTTTGAGGCGTAGCACCAGTCGATCTCCCACATAGCGGCAGGAGTGGTAAACCCGATAAAAGCTGCTGATGGCATGGCAGGCATCGTCTACGTTGTCGGTGATGGTGTAGAGACTGGGATCGTCGGGGCTAATCAAGCCGCGCTCCATCAGGTGATTCCGAATGTAGGTGTCCCAGTCTTTCCAGTAGTTGCTGCCGGGATGGTCGATCAGCACGACGGGCATTGGGTCGGCCTTGCCCGTTTGAATCAGCGTTAGGGACTCGAACCCCTCGTCCTGGGTGCCAAAGCCACCGGGGAACAGGGCCAGGGCATCGCTCTCACGAATAAAAAACAGCTTGCGGGTAAAGAAATACTTGAAGTTCACCAGTTTGGGGTTGTCGGTCATCACCGGGTTGGCCCCCTGCTCGAAGGGAAGCTGAATGTTCAACCCAAAGGAATTCTCTGGCCCTGCCCCGGCGTTGCCCGCCTCCATAATGCCGCCCCCGGCTCCGGTCATCACCATGAAGCCCAGTTGGGTCACCTGCTCCGCAAATTGCTGGGCCAAGACATAGTCGGGATTGTCGGATCCCATGCGGGCAGAGCCGAAAATGGTGATTTTGCGGGTGTGGCGGTAGGGATGAAAAATCTGGAAGCCCTGCTCCATATCCAGCAGCGCATAGTTGAGAATCTTCCAGTCCAGGCGATCCGACTCGCGGCTCATCATCCGCAGGATGGTCTCTAGCACCTGCCGAATCAGCTTGCCATGCTCCAGGGTGGATAAATGCTCTAGCAAGATCGCCATATCGGCCTGGATATGGGCTGGAAGCGTCGAAGGGGTCGTAACCATAGGACTGGAAATAAATGGGCAGTGTTCTATTCTACCGAGAATTGTTATCGGGCCGGAGGGTGTTCTCATCGGCGGCGGCATCCAGCAAAAACACCTGCCTCGCCAGGAAGCAGGTGCTTAGAATGAGGGACAAAGCCCCTTGGAAATGGGCGAAATTTAGCGGGATAAGCTGAAGCCTAGAGATACTTTTCTAGGGTGTTAGCCAGGGTGGTTTTGGGGACGGCCCCAACCACCATATCCACCCGCTGCCCTTCTTTGAAGATCATCAGGGTGGGGATGCTGCGAATGCCGTAATCGCTGGCCACTCGGGGGTTTTCGTCGGTGTTAACCTTGACCACCTTCACCTTGCCGTCGTACTGTTCGGCAATTTCCTCGACCACGGGAGCCACCATCCGGCAGGGGCCACACCATGGAGCCCAAAAATCTACCAGGACGGGAACGGTACTTTCGAGGACTTCTTGCTTAAACGTAGAATCTGTGACCTGAGCGGCTGCCATGCCTAGTCTTCCTTGCCTTTCTTAAACACACGCCATCTTACCATAGCCAAAAACCACCCCTTTAAACGCTGGCCATACAAAAAGAAACGGCCCCCAAAGAAACCGCCTGAACCCAAAGGCCCAGGCGGAGTGTGGTGTGAGGAGTGAACGGAAACTTTCGTCTCCGCTTTTTCCCATTGTACCGTGGACAATCCGAAATCTGCCACTCTGTAAAGCGGGGGATTTCGGAAAGTGGGGTAATGCGCTACGTCTAAATCTAACCCATTCGCCTGTAGGGGTTTGGGCTCCTTACGCGCCCAAACCGGGGGCAACTTATCAGACCTGAGGCTTCAGGCTTAAGGCTAAGGATCTGGGGTTAAGAGTTATTTCCCCATGCCAAGCTGCTGGGCTTTTTGGTAGACTTTGCCCTCCGTCAGCAGGGAGGGGGCGATCACCACTTCAACCTGCTGCATTTCCTTGAGATCCTTCGCGCCCAGGGTGCTCATGCTGGTTTGCAGGGCTCCTAGGAAATTGTGGGTACCGTCATCGAGTTGGGCGGGGCCGCGCAGAATTTGCTCTAGGGTTCCGGTGGTACCTACCCGAATGCGGGTGCCACGGGGCAGCACGGGGCTAGGGGTGGCCATGCCCCAGTGGAAGCCTCGGCCTGGGGCTTCGGCAGCACGGGCAAAGGGAGAACCAATCATCACCCCATCGGCACCGCAGGCAATGCACTTACAGATGTCGCCCCCGGTGACTAGGCCACCATCGGCAATGATGGTGACGTAGCGTCCGGTTTCCTGGAAGTAGGCATCGCGGGCGGCGGCGCAGTCGGAGACGGCGGTAGCTTGGGGTACACCAACGCCCAACACCCCACGGGACGTACAGGCGGCACCGGGGCCAATGCCCACTAGGACGCCAGCGGCTCCGGCCTTCATCAGGTTGAGGGCTACTTCATAGGTGACACAGTTGCCCAAAATCACAGGCATGGGCATGGTCTGACAAAAATTCGCTAAATCCAAGGGCGCAATGGATTCGGGGGAGAGGTGGGCGGTGGACACCACGGTGGCCTGCACAAAGACCAGATCGGCCCCGGCAGCGGCAATGGTTGGGCCAAAGCGAGCCGCCCCAGCGGGGGTAACGCTGACGGCGGCGATGCCTCCCCCGGCTTTGATTTCCTGAATGCGCTGGGTGATGAGTTCGGGCTTGATGGGCTCGGCATAGAGGTGCTGCATCAACCCCACAAACTCGTCTTTGCCCACCGAGGCAATCTTGTCGAGGATGGGGTTGGGGTCGGCATAGCGGGTTTGAATGCCTTCTAGGTTGAGCACCCCAAGGGCTCCTAGTTTCGAGAGATGAATGGCCATGGCCACATCCACAACCCCATCCATGGCGCTGGCAATAATGGGAATTTCCCGCTCCATGCCGCCGATTTGCCAGCGTGTATCCGCCAGGGAGGGATCTAGGGTTCTAGGGCCGGGCACGAGGGCGATTTCGTCAATGCCGTAGGCTCTGCGAACGGTTTTGCCGCGACCAAGTTGCATAGTCCTATCCTTTAAAAGTCGTTAAGCTAGCCTAGCAAAAAAGACTTCCCCCCGCTAAAGAAATTCTATTGGGTGGCGCTATTCTTGGCAGGCAATAATAGGATTGAATGGATCAGCGTTCCGCGTTGTTATTGTCCTCCGTTGGGAAATCGGTCTGTGAATCTGACATCGTTGACCTTTTTGCGCAAAATGCGTTCCCCTACCCGCCAGTTTGCGGTGATCGGGCTGGGGCGCTTTGGACGGGCCGTTTGCACCACCCTCAATAGTCTGGGCTATGAGGTGTTGGCTGCCGATGAGGACGAACGCCGCGTCAGCCAGGCCCTCACCGATCAAATCGCTGCCCATGCCGTGCAGTTGGATACGACCCAGCCCACGGCACTGAAGGAGTCGGGCATCACCGAGTTCGATACGGTGATTGTGGCCATCGGTAACTACGTGGAGGAGAGCATTATTACTACCCTAAACCTCAAGGAGGCCGGGGTAAAAAACGTAGTGGCCAAGGCTTCGTCGGAAATTCACGGCAAGTTGCTGGATCGGGTGGGGGCCGATCATGTGGTCTTCCCAGAGCATGAAATGGGGTGCGAACTGGCTCGCTCCCTGACTACGCCGGGAATTTTGGATCGCTTTGAGATCGACCCTGACCACAGCATTGCCGAAGTGATTGTGCCCAAGTCCTTTGACCAAAAAACCATCATTGACCTCGACCTGCGCAACCGCTACGAACTGACTGTGTTAGCCGTCAGTCAAGACCAGCAGCCCGATAAGTTTGAAATCAACCCCAGCCCCGTAACCCGACTAAAGGCGGGCGGCTTGATGGTGGTGATTGGTAGCAACAAGGGTCTGGAGCATCTGCCCATGTAGGAAAAGGCGCAGTACAGCGCACCTGCCCTTGCCCACAACCTCCCCGCCGCCCGCCAGACAGCGGATTTTAGCATCGGAAATTAGCCCAGAACAACGGTTTTAACGATCTTCTCAACTCGCTGCCAGCAAGGATTGCGCCAACTCCAGGGAAAAATAATAGGCATCTTTGGCCTCGCCCCAGAGGACTTCAAAGGGTTGGCTGGGTTCGCCCAGATGGCTAATGACCAAGCTGGCCCCCGGCATGGGCTGGTTGCGGGTGTAGTCGTTGATGGTGACCACCGTTGGCAACCCCGCCGCCACGGCAGCGAGGACACCCTGCTGGCTGTCCTCCAAAACCAGGCAGTGTTCACGGGGCAAATCCATCGCTTCGACCACCAGGTGATAGATGTCGGGGGCAGGCTTTTTAGTGGTCACCATATCCCCAGCGGCAATCATCTCAAACCAGCCGGGGGACTCTGGCCCTAGGAGTTGTTCCAGCAGGGGCAGCACCGAATCCTTGGCGCTGGTGGTGGCAATGGCAAGGCGCACGTTTTGCTGGCGGGCTTCGTATAGCAATCGCCGCACACCGGGCCGCAGGGGGATGACGTTGGCCGTTAGCAGATCCTTAAAATGCCGTCCTTTAGCTTGATGTAGGGCGGTGATCAAGTCCGTAGGATCGCCCTGGGGTCGATCCTTGGGCTGGTAGCGCTCAATGTAGTAACGAATCCGCTCCTTGCCCCCCGCCACTCGCAGCAATTGGCCATAGAGGCCCACTGACCACTGCCAGGGCAAGCCCATTTCCGCAAAGGCGCGGTTGAAGGCGACCCGATGGCCATCGCGCTCGGTTTCGGCTAGGGTGCCATCCACATCAAAAATGAGCGCAGCGGGAAGGGTCATGGGGGCAGGAGACGACTCAGGGAAATGCTGAACGGACGGGCAAAAGCACCCTGATTTTAGCCGAGAAGCCGTCCATTTCACCGTAGGATGAAAAGGCAACCTACCCGCCGATCTAGGGCTGACACCTGGGGTCTGAAACCTAGGGCTGGGGTAGGGCTCTGTTGTCAACGGCGACCACTGGAATGGACATCAAACGCGGCTTTGTCGATACGATTGGAAACACCCCGCTCATCCGCCTCAATAGCGTCAGTGAGGCCACGGGCTGCGAGATTTTGGGCAAAGCGGAATTCCTCAATCCGGGCGGTTCGGTGAAGGATCGGGCCGCGCTTTACATCATCGAAGACGCCGAGAAAAAAGGGCTGCTCAAACCCGGTGGCACCGTGGTAGAAGGCACCGCAGGCAACACGGGTATCGGTTTGGCCCACATCTGTAATGCCAAGGGCTACCGCTGCTTGATCGTCATCCCCGACACCCAATCCCAGGAAAAAATTGACCTGCTGCGTACCCTGGGGGCCGAAGTTCGCACCGTGCCCGCCGTGCCCTACCGCGACCCCAACAACTACGTCAAACTGTCCGGTCGCCTCGCCGAGGAACTGGACAACGCCATCTGGGCCAACCAGTTCGATAACCTGGCCAACCGCCAAGCCCACTACGCCACCACTGGCCCGGAAATTTGGCAGCAAACCGAGGGCACCGTGGATGCCTGGGTGGCGGCCACGGGCACCGGGGGCACCTACGCCGGAACCGCCCTATTTCTGAAAGAGAAGAACCCCAACCTGCACTGCGTCGTGGCCGACCCCATGGGCAGCGGCCTCTATAGCTTCATCAAAACCGGGGAAGTCAACATCCAGGGCAACTCCATCACCGAGGGCATTGGCAACAGTCGCATCACCGCCAACATGGAAAACGTACCCATCGACGACGCCATCCAAGTCAGCGACCCCGAAGCCCTGACGGTGCTCTACCAAATGCTGTACAAAGACGGCCTATTCATGGGCGGTTCCGTTGGCATTAACGTCGCCGCCGCCGTCCAACTGGCCCAACGCCTCGGCCCTGGCCATCGCATCGTCACCGTCCTCTGCGATGGCGGATCCCGCTACCAGTCCCGCATCTACAGCCGCCCCTGGCTAGAGGAAAAGGGTCTCTGGAGCGACGATCTGCTGCCCACCATCTAACGAATCCAGACCTCGCTCTTCTGCATATGGCGAGACAGCGATCCTAGCTACGATCCATACGCCATCGTAAATCTGCGACCTGTTCAATACCAATCTCTCGGCCTTCCAATTTTGATCGGTCTTGTCCATCGATTGGCAATGCGGCTTGGTAGATGGGCTTGAGGTCAGCGACGACCACTTTGCGGTCTTTCTAGGACACATAGCGCAGACCGTTGCGAACCAGATGGACGATGCACAACGGCACCGGGGTGTCGGGATAGGCGGCTTCAATGGCCTGGGGAAAGCCTGTCATATTAAATGTCCCCGGTATCAGTGGGCGAGGAGACCCCGCCCCTACGGTTTGCTGGGCTGGGAAAGCGCCAGAATCTTCTCGTCGAGCCCCGACAGACGGCGCTGATGCTTCGGCACCAGGATGGGATCGACGTCACCGTTGCGGTCGCGGGGGATGGACGTGGTGGTTGAGTTCTCCCGCTAGCGCCCGCTCGACCCGGCGTGTACTGATCTGTTTGAGCAGGCCAGACTCTCCCCGGAGGTCGCCTCACCCCCATCCGTCCCAGATCTCAAGGGCATAAAACCCACGGTTTCGTTACGATGACTTACAGTTGCTCTGGCCAAAATTCGTTAAGATCCGTCTTATGCATCCACTCTGTACGATAGTGTCTGAGTTGGGTGCCCAGGGTATTCCCTAACCGCTGGATAGTATCCACCTCGCGATCACCTCGCGATCTGCGACGAGTGGTTGTCCTTGGTATCACGGCAGGTGCCCCCCAAGCCCGTCTCAACGGCAATCCCCCCTTCTCCACCCCTAACCCCATGGCCTTGTCTCCTCCCCCAGCTTAAATGTTCACTCTGTCGCGTTTACCGTCACGTTTAAAGTAACGAGGATCAACCAGCGTGCTGTACTTAGCAGAAGTCCAGAAAAAGGCCGGATTTATCGGTAGCGGCAAGCCCGAGTTTAAGCTGCTAGCCTGCCAGCGCAACGAGTACAGCTGGAGCGCAGTAACTGGGGACGAAACCCTGGTGGCCCCCGATGATGCCTCCTACAACGCGGGAGCCTTGGTGATGGTAGAGGTGAGCGGCAGTCGCCAAGTGCAGCGCCACTACGAAGCCGGACGCACCCTCACGAATATCCTGCAAAACTTCTCCAACCTCAGCAAGAAATCGAAGACCCAGGAGGAGGAGATCGAGCAGTGGAAGCAGTCCCTCACCTTCCAAAGCCAGGAACTGAATCGGCGGGAGATGGAAATTGAGGCCCGCCAGGAACAGCTTGAGCAGGCGGAGGCCGATTTAGAAAAGGTGGAGGCCCAGCGCCAGGAGATTGAAACCCTGCGCCAAAGCCTAGCCCAGCAGCAGGAGGAACTGGAGCGCCAAAACAAGAACCTGGAAGGAGCCTGGGCACAACTGAACGGCGAGATGCGCCGCCTAGAGGAAATGCGGGCGGAGGCCACTCCGGCGGCGGGGCTGGATCAGGCTCAGGTGGATCAAATTCAGGCCGTGCTCAACCGTCTGACCGAAGCGGTGATGCCCATGGAGACGCTGCGGGAGCCCATTGCCCACGCCACCGATGGCCTCACCTACCACCAGGGGCTGCTGAGCGACTATCGTCAAGCCCTGGAGAATCAACGCCAAAGCCTCGAACGCCAGCAGCAAGATCTCGACCAACAGCGCATTGATCTGGTGCAGCGCTGGGCCGACTGGCACCAATCCGAGGCCGCCCTCATCGCCCAGCGAGAGGATCTCAAACTTCGGCAAAACACCCTCAAACAGCAGCAAGAATCCATCCAACGCCTTTCCGACACCCTTCAGACCCAGGGCAACCTACACCAGAAGCTCTACGACCTGTTGAACACCAGCGACAAGGTACGTCTGAGCAAAAAAGTAGATGTGGACACCCTAGAAGCCATGCCCCTGGGCGATCTGACATCCCTGGTGAGCGAGTTGGAAAAGGACATGGAGAAGGTGTCCCGTTTCGTGTCGGATCAGGAAGAGGAGCTGACCTTAGAACGACAGGCCATTGAGGAAATTAAGGCCAAAATGGAGCAGGCCAACGAGTTCGAGCGCATCCAAATTGAGACGGAACTAGCCGAAGAGCAGGATCGCTACCAAATGCTAAACGAGACCCTGGTGGGTCAGCGGCGCAACCTGCTAGAGCGGGAGGAAGTCCTCAGCCAGCACCAGGCGGTGCTGCGGCGTCGGCAGGGGTTATCAGTGGAGGAGGCTCCCGTTAACTCAGTGGATCTAGAACCCCTGCTCAATTTGGTAGACGAGCAGCGACAACAAACCGTAGCGGCCACCCAGGCCCTAGAGGCAGAGGTGAAGCAGACCCAAGAAGGCATTAGCCAGGTGAAGGAGGCCATCGCCGCCCAGGAACAAGACTTGGCCAGCCGCCGCACCGAAATTGAAACCTTTGAGGCCGAACTGCGCCAACGACAACTGGATCTCGCCGCCCTAGGGGGTAAATTAGCCGTGTGCGAAGAACTGCTGAATCCGGCCCAAGACAGCAGCAACGGCCTACGCCAGTCCCTCGATGCCCTGAACACCGGGGTGACTAAAATCCAGGAATTTAATGACTACCAACTCCAGGCCATTGCCGAACTGCGCCAAACCGTGATGAACGCCATCAACGCCGCCACCCATCAAATGGCCGCTTCCTAGCCCCTAACCCTGGTTTCGGCGGTAGGACGATCACCGTGGTACCGTTAAACCGCTGTCCTCTCTGTTTCTAAAGGGTTGTCCCTGCCCATGATCTGGATTAACGAGCAAATCGACCCCTCCGGGATTATCTATTCCTGTATTGCCTGTACCGACGAAGCCCAGGCCCAAGCCTGCCACCAGTCCTTTGTGGATAACCTCAGTGACGACCAGCGCGAGGCGGGTTGGGTGGCCCAAATTCGCACCGTGAGTTCCTGGGACGAAGTGCCCGTGAACGCCTTGAAGCTCAGCTACTAGTCGGTTGAAGTTAGCGTCATGACCAGGCGATAGATTTGGCTGAGGTTGAGTTCTCCCATGGCGATGGGTTCTGGGAAGGAAAAAGCATTGAGCAGGCGGGGATGGGCTTCACCAAATTCGCCGATGGTCTCTCCGGCCACCTGCACCAGGGCCGAACGCCCCGCAAGATAGTAGGGGCTGTGGCCTTCGGTGAGGGTATAGTCTACCCCTAGGGCTCGCAGCAGGGTTTGGACGTAGGCTTTGGCGGTGGAGAACGAGGATCGGGCATCGAGGCAGGCAAAGCCCCACGCCTGGGATTCTTGCCCCTGCCCCGCCGTTGTGAGGTGGAGAATTTCTCCCGTTTCGTAGAGGTTAATCGGTTTGGGGGCATTGATGTTGCGAGCTAGCACCTCCAAGAGACCCACCTGGAGGGTGGTGCGGGTGGCACTGTAGGTGCGGCTTTTGGCGTTGCTGGTTTGTAAATACTGGTCGGCAAACAGGGCCAGTCGGTCGGGGTCGGTGAGGACGTGGCTTTTCACTTCCATCAGCCCTAGGCGCTGGGACACATCCCCCACCCGAAACACAAACTGTCGTAGTTCATCGGCCTGCCCCAGGTGGAACTTCACCGAGAGCGGTTCGGCCTGAAAGCTGTCGAGACCCAGGGCGACCATCAGATCTCCGGCGAGATCCACCTGGCTCAGCACATCGGTGCGGTAGGTGGGCACATACACCTCATAGGTGCCACTCACCTCCAAATCCATGCGGGCTAGCACCTGCCCTAGCTTAGCTTTGGGGATAGCCGATCCCATAATTTCGTTCAAAAACCGGGCGGAGAAGGGGACTGGGCGGCGGGCTAGGCTAGGGGTAACCTGTGCCCCCAACGGAGTCAGGATGGTGACGGTTTGCACCTCGGCCCCGGTATCTAAAAAGTTGTGGGCCAAAATATTGGCGGTTTCCTGCACCGTTTGCGCCAAAATACCCGTCACATCGATGAACAGGTTGCGGGTGGTGGCGGAGATCTCCCCAACCCCCGCCGCGTTGATAATCGGCGGCAGCGATAACACTTGCCCCTCGGCATCGTGCAGCACGGGCACCCGATCCCCATCGGGTAGGGCAGGGCCATAGAGTTTCCCGGCGGGATGGTGGGCTAGCAGATCGGCGGCGGTGCAGGGAACCGTTTCCCGCAGGGGCACAAAGCTCAGATCGGCCTTATTTTGGGTGGTGTAGGTGAGGTCGCCTGCTAGGCGATCTAGGTCGTAGACGCCGATGGCAATTTTCTTGCGCTGACGGCCAAAGGTTTGGGTCACCTTCTCCTGAAACTGCATCAGCACCTCCAGCCCCCCATCCTGAAGATGGGCCTGACGCACCACCAGGGCCGCTAGGTGCGGGCGCAACCCCAACACCGAGGCATCCACCGTTACCCGATAGCCCGAATCGGCCAGCCCCTCCGGCACCGAACGGGGCTGACCATTGTAAATATTCATGGCCCGAATAAACCCCTCAGCGGCCAGGAGGTCGGGCCGTTCAGCCGTCACCTCCACCTCCAGGTCTTGATCCCGTAGGGTCGCCTCTAGGCCATAGTGAAAAGCTTGCTGCTCCAACTGGCCTAGGGGCGTTTGGGTGAGGCGCTGGAGGTAGGAAAGGGGGAACGTTACCGTGGGCATGGGCTAAGCAGCAGTAAACAGCCAAAAGGTAGACGGGCGGAACGTCAGCAGGCGAACTAGGCCGAAGAACAGGGACGCCATCGCTACAACATCGTCCTTGAGCCTAGGGCACCCCCGCCAAACTGCTCCCATGCTATATCGCATCTGGCCCCAGAAGACGCCCTGTTTCCCTCCAAAATGAGCGAGATTCTAGACAATCCCTCGCCCCATCGGCAGAGGCGTAGGGCGGGCCGGGAAACCCCACCGCCCCCGTGGGCTAGTTACTCTATACTTTTATCAATTCGTTCAACATGAGCCATTTTTGGGTACCTTAAGGCAAGGAAGAAACTCCTCACGATAGGCTTTAGTTGAGACAACTCTGCTGTATGGATTGACCGCAAAGATACAGGGACTTTTAAGACCTAGGTACTTAAAACCACTGATCTAACCCTTATCTGTCGCAAACATTGTTCGGATTATCCTGCGGATCCCTACCCTAAGCTGCCATTCACTCAGTCTTTATCCTGGAACCAAGATCCCTGTTTTTAGTCGTTCGTCCTATGAAATTTAACCATTCCGATCTCCATTTCTCCCACGACAATGGCCAGCCTATCTCAATGAGTGTGGAAACGCTATTAGCGGAGTATGCGGATGGACGACGACACTTTGATAATGTTGACCTACGAGAGGCCAACTTAAACCGAGCCAAGCTACCGATGATTAGTCTGGAAGAATCGATTCTTCAAAAAGCTAAATTATCCGGTGCCAACCTGGCTGGGGCTACCCTAAATCATGCCGACTTTTCCTTTGCCACCCTCACAACTGCCAACTTTATTGCGGCGGATTTAGTCCGCGCCAAGTTAATTGGAGCCAATTTGGCTGGGGCGGTCATGAGTGGCGCAAATCTCAGTGGGGCAAGTTTTCGTAAGGCAGATCTAACGGACTGTATTTTTGCTGGAGCCAACCTGAGTGGCGTTGATTTTTCGGGCGCTGTCCTGAGCAATGCCAACTTTGGTGGCGCAACCCTAAAAGGAGCGAATCTCAGTGAGGTGGATCTCACCGAAGTAGACTTAACCGATCTGGACTTAACAGAAAGTATCTTGCCTGAAGGCTTAGCGGGTGAACGCTGGGGCAGCCAAAATCGAGACCTCAGCATCAACTTTGATCAAGTGGTTCCCGGTTGGGGCAGCGCTGGAGAAGCCCTCCCAGAGTGGCCTCTCGCCCAGAACGAGATCGCACCCAGCAAGATGATTGCAGCGGAGACGGGACGCTATCTAGTCGATCAAAACCAGGAAGGTGATCTAGACGGTGAGGATCAGCCGACTGAATATTTAGAGGATCGTTCGCCCTTCGATCCCTACATCGCATCAGACGAACCGACCAACGAAGGCTATGTGGTTAGTGCAGGTACTTCTGAAGAGTACGTCACTGAAGAATACGAAGCGTACGTGGCAGAAGAATACACAGAGGAATACGCCCCAGAACAATACGCTCCAGAAGAATACATTTCAGAACCATACGTCGCTGAACAATACGCTTCAGAGGAATACGTCACCGAGCAATACGTCACCGAACAATACGTCACTGGAGAACATGCAGAACAATACGTCACTGGAGCCTATAGCACTGAAGCATATACAGAGAAATACGCTACTGAGGAATACCTAGAAGGATATGCTACTGGGGAATTCATGGCTCCTGAAGAATACGTCACTGGCGCGGATCTAGGGACTGACGAATTAGTCGAGGAAGAAACCTATGCCGTTGTGCCACTCAGTTCCCTAGAGGCAGAAGAACTGGCCGCCCTAGACGCCGCTGAAGAGCAATGGTCAGGGTCTGCGGTGGCGTTTGATGATGAGGATGATCTCTACCTCCATGCCCTAGACGCCCTAGACGCCATTGCCATGGAGGACAATGGAATGTTTGAAAATGCCGACAGCCCCCAACCGCCTACCACGGATGGAGAAGATATCCCCACAGCATCCTCCTTAGTGGATTCCATGAATCCCTTTGTCCTAGGGGATGGGGATAACGCAGTTGTAGCGCAGGAATTTGCCCACCCTAGCGATCATCTCGACCATCCCTTTGTTCTTGGGTTCCCCCCCATCAACACCCCAGAAGAAAGTACGATTGCCCTCGCTGAGGGAGTAACAGCAGCGGTTTCTGATCTGACTGAGCCTGTGGATTTCACGGCAACGGATCCTGACCTAGTTGAGCCTGTGGATTTCACAGCGACGGATTCTGATCTTCCTGAGCCTTTGGATTTGGTGATTTCCGAGGCCGCACCGCACGATTCACTTGAGTCGGTACATTCCACCCTGCCAGAACCCACAGGCTTGGTGGTCTTGGCCGAGGAAGAACCTGGGGATCCAGAGGAGAAGACGCAATTCATTCGGCCCGAAAATAAGGCTGAAGATCTAGGGGATGAAGATCTAGGAGGTGAAGATCTAGGGGATGAGTCGGTCGCCCCTCGCAAGGATCGTTCGGCCTTCCCTGCCCCCTTGCCCCTCAATCCACCAGCGCTGACTCAATCATCAGAGAGTTCCACGCATCCTGGGGGCAAGGCCCATCCCTCGCTCAATAGTCCCTCGCTCAATAGTCGCGTTGTCCATTCCATTCAAGCGGTATTGGGTCGGCGAGTGCAATATTCGCTTCAGCGAAAACTGCTGGATATCTATCACGGGAAATGTGCGATTACAGGTTGCAATATTCAACCATTGCTAGAAACGGTTTTTATTACTAGCCATGATCGAGATAAGGCTGATCATCCCTCCCAATGTCTTGTCCTGCGTGCTGATTTAAAAACCCTATATGACCTAAAACTTTTAGCCATTCATCCCCAAAATCTCACGGTACTCCTGTCGCCTCAACTGATGGCGTCAGACTATGGTTATTTGCAGAACCAGCGTATTACCATTCCAGAGCAAAAAATCTATCATCCCAGTCCCGAAAGTCTGGACCAACATTTGCAGGATTGCACCTGGTACAACAAAGGCTATCAAGATAGACCTCAACCCTCTGCATCGGCCCTCTCCGATCTCCCGCACAAACCTGCCCAACGGTGGCTGAATCTACCCAGCTTGGTTACGTTTGGGGTCGGCATCCTGGTTGGAGCGGGTCTGATGTGGCCTTTGCGGAGTGCCCTAATGGGCCAGCCTTCAGGCCTTGAAGCAGAGTCTTCTCCAACTCAGCTTAGGCCGCAATCCGAAAACCGCATTAATATTCAGGCCGGGAATCTACGCTACAACCAACAGGGCATTCTTATCGACCAAAAATCCTATATCACCCTAGAACAGGCCCAGCAATTAGGACTCCTAAATGGAGAGGTACCAGAGAATTATCAGCAACCGTTTCAGGGCAAAACCTATGTGAGTTTGTCGTACCTAGCGACATTGGGAATTCCGACTACATGGGATGCCGAGTCGCGAACGGCAACCCTAGATTGTTGTCAATCCCAAGCCTTAGAAACCATCTCCCTCGCGATTAATAATCGCAATTGGCCAGAGGCTGGCATCATTGTTGATGATCGAGCCTATGTTCCCCAATCCAAACTGGCTGATTTGAACCTCGACTTAGACGCGCTCAATCCGGCTCACTCCATCAACTATCAAAACGATACCTATGTGCGAGCCAATGATTTGAAGGATCTCGCCGCCACAGTGCAATGGGATGCCGAAACCCGTGTGCTTCGTATTAGCAACTAATCCCCAATTTGCCCTCTGCCAGATTGCTATGTTCTGGCAGAGGGCCGTTCAGGTTTACCAGGGCTTCCAGGCGTCCCACTCTTCGTTGAAGATCGACGTATCCGGGAACTGGGTGGGGTTGCCGCTGGCCTCTAGTTCCATCCGCAGGGCGTGGAGCAGGGGGTTGTGGTTGGGCAGGTTTTCCACCAGTTCGTAGGGCAGAACGCCGTTCCGCAGGGAGAAGTCGATGGAATGGGCGGCGGCGGCCCCCACCGACCACTCGAAGGAATGCACCCGGTAGGCGGCGGCGGCAATGTTGCTGGCGGCGATACTCTTACTGGCCACCAGCATGTTGTCTACCCGCTGGGGAATCAGCGCCCGTAGGGGAATTTGGGCCGGGAAGGCTTGGCCGTGGGCTTGGCGCACTCCGGGCCGCTCGATGTTGCCGGGGGCTTCCGGCGGATAGTCGCGCATACAGGGGTGGAAGTCGATGGCGTACTGGGCGATGCCCACCGAGTCGGGATACATGCGAGACCGCCCCCGCACATGGAATTCGTCGGGGTTGGCACCGGGCATGAAGGTGTCCACGGTTTCCAGCCCCGCCAGGAAACGCCGCATGGAGGTGAAGGTGCTGCGATCCAGGTTTTCTTGGTAGAACTCGGAGGTGAAATCGTTCCAGGAGAAGTCAATTTCGTTGATCATAAAGCCGTTGTCGTAGCCGGAGGACGGACGGCCAATGATACGACGGGCTTCGCGGATGTAGGGATATTTGGATAGACCATGGGCCGTATTCATGGGAGAATCTAGCCCCTTGAGGTAGCGGTTGTAGGGGTCGGGTTCTTTCCAGGAGTCATCCAGTTGGGAATCCGTGGTGCCCGTGGTCAACCAATAGAAGAAGCCGATGGCGTTTTCTTCCCCTCGGCGCAGGGTTTCGGTACGCAAGCCGCCTAACCAGCCGCCCGGAGCCAACTGTCCGCTGGCTTGCAGTTGGTCGTGGGTGAGGATCAAATTATCGCGGGCGGTACCGGGGCGGTAGTCGTTGCCCCACGTCCAATTCTGCATGGAAATATCCCCAGGGGTGGGGCGGGGGGCACCAAAGATGCGCTCATCCACCCGACGGGGGCCAGCACTCCACAGGCGGCGGTAGGTGAAGACAAAGTCAAAGTGATCCTGGGGGGTGAGCAGTTGGGGACGTTCCTTTTCCCAACTGTAGTAGGGCTCGTAGATGGAGTAGAATTCCGGCACGTCGAAGGTTTGGGCCTCGGCGGTGCGCTCCATGGCAAAGGTGTAGGTGAAGCCCTGGGTGCAGTAGGCGTCCCGCTGGGCCACGGGGGAAGAGGGGTTGTGGGGCGAACGGGGGTCTAGGCCCAGTTCGTAGGGCACATCGGCTAGGGCGATGATTTCCCCGGTTTCCGTGGCCTCCACCACGAACCAATCCACCCGATCCGGGTCGGCATTGGGGAAGCGTTCCGTGTCAATGCCTGCGGGCACAAACTGAATGATTTCCTTAGACAGTCGGGCGGAATCTTGGTAGGTGTAGGCGTCTTCGATGATCTCCGACAGAAAATCCGTATTTAAAGGAGCCGTCCCCGGTGCGGGGCTGTGGCGAATGGCCATCATGGTGTCGATGTGGCTGCGGTCGGCATTAAAGCCCACCTCTTTAATCACCGTGTTGGGGAACCACTTCAGTTCGCCGCCCCCCTCCCGTTCAGCCTCCGCCAGCATCTCCATCAAAATGGCGTTGGCATCGGCGGGCATAAAGCAAGACACACTCACCCAGCACTGGCCAGGGTTTAACTCACCATACTTTTCCTCCACCCGCTCCCGCAGGTCGTTGTAGCCCCGCGAGTAAAACAGCCGCCGCCGCTGTTCCCGCGATTCATCCAGCGCCGTGGTGCCCTGGGAGGAAATTTGCCCACCCACCCAGTCAGTTAGCTCCGTCATGCAGACCGTGTGGCCCATCCGCAGGCTTTCGTAGGCCGCCGCTGTTCCGGCCAAACCACCCCCCACAATGAGGAGTTCACACTCCACCACCTGATCCGGTGTGGGCATACCCTGAGCCAGTTGAGGACTCACCGACTGCTGAGCCTGGGCATTGCCGATGGGCAAGGGAACCGATCCGGCCAGCAGCGCCGAGGCCAGCAGGGGTGTGGTGAAAGCACGAAAGAGCGAATTCATAGCAAATTGAGAGCTTAAGGCAACAACCATCGATTGTAGCCGAGGCCCATTCTGGACCAATTTTTGCCACGTTTGTTTACAGGTTTTAGGGTCGGCCAGCGGTGGAGATGCACGACCCTCCGGCATCGGTTAGGCTAGCCCTAGTCGAGGTCAGCCGAGCCGAGGTCAGCAAGGCTCCACCTCTGATCGGGACTGGATAAAGCGACTGGGGCAGGGCGATGGGATTTAGCAGGTTTCGGTGTGCGGATGGGCTAGCTAAAACCATGGCAATCAGCCGACTAGGATGGGCCGTCTTAGGGTGGGGCCTTTTGGCCTGGGGCGTGATAGTGGGCTGTGCCCCCGCCATTCCTAACGACAGCACCCAGGTTCCCGATCAGGGGGTGCCCCTGGGCCTAGCGGTCAACCCCAACGTCGTTGAAATCACCCCCGACCAACTGCCGCCCTTGGCCGTAGGGCAAGTGGTCTATGTCCCGGTGTATTCAGAAATCTACGATTTTGGCCCCAACCGTCCCTTTCAGCTCACGGCCACCCTCAGCCTCCGCAATACCGATCCCGCCACGGCCATCTTCATCGAAACCATCGACTATTACGACTCCAGTGGGGCTCTCGTCACCGCCTACCTCAGTCAACCCCTGGAGATTGGCCCCCTGGCCTCCACCGCTGTTGTCATTGAAAGCCAAAACACCCTGGGCGGAGCGGGCGCGAACTTCCTCGTCACCTGGCGAGCGGCTACCCAGGTTAGCCCTCCGGTGATTGAGGCGGTAATGATCAGTACCGCCTCCCAGCAGGGGATTTCCTTTGTTAGCCCTGGCCGGGTGATAGCGGAACGCGAGGCCAATTAGCCCCGATTTTCTAGGGCCAGCCTCCACCTAGGCGTTGCGGTTGCCAAGGGGAAATCGGCCATGTTTTTCTATTATAAAATAATAAAAATCATGGCCCTTGATCGTCGATCAGAATTCGGCCAAATACCTCCCCCCTTGGGCCGTCCCAGCTTTGCTAAGCCAGGGGTGGGGCCGTTTTTTACCCTATTTTTTAGCAAAAAAACACAAATCACCCCATTCCATTCCAATTTCGTATCAATCCGGGAAGTAAAACTACCGCCCTTGAAAACAGTTAAAAACTAAGTCAAACAAAGGTTAAATGATTCAGGAAAGCCAGGGGGATTTGGCAGGTCAGCCTTAGGATAGGGATGATATTTTCTCTGTAAACACGGCACCCTATGGACTCCATCCAAACGCAAGTTGTCATCTTGACCAACAAGGTTGACGCCCTTCACCACATGATTGACCAAGTGAATGATCAGGTTTCCGCCATTTTGGCCTCGTCCCATACCTTCGGCGATGATAGCCATGAGCTCAGAATTGGAGGCCATGCCCACTATAGCCCGATGCCTCGCTACAGTTCCCCTAGCCTCGACGGGATGTGTGAGCACAAGGATGTCTTGATCGACAGCGACTACAGTACAACGGAACGGCAGACGGTGGAGGTCAACCTCTCCCAAGACATTCAAATCCAGCGCCTCACCGCCCAACTCACCGCCGCCTACCATCGCATTGCTGCCCTAGAGGAGCAACTCCTCGCCACCCGCGTTCTATAGCAGGATCGAGTCATGCCCATGGGTATCGAGAGGTAGGTTCGGTTTTGATCGGCTTTAAAGTAGAAAAGAGCGCCAGATAAGACGCTCTTCTCTAAGGAAGTCGCAGACTTAGCCCAAACTTGCGCCTAGGCTCAGTCGTCCAATTAACCTTCCAGGATCACCTTGCCGACCATGCCAGCCCCACGGTGGGGAGCGCAGAAGTAGGTGTAGGTGCCAGCGGGCATATCGCTGGTGAAGGTGGTGGAGTAGTTTTCGCCGGGAGCGAAGGTCAGTTGGCTGTGGGACAGGCTATCGGCCAGCGCCTTGTCGCCGGGGCTAGCGGCTTCGTCGAAGATGACGTTGTGGGGGGCCATTTTGTTGTTTACCCAGGTCACGGTGTCGCCCGGTTGGACGGTGATGGTGCTGGGTTCAAACACGAGCAGACCCGCATCGTTCCCCATTTTCACTTCGTAGTTGGTGGCGGAAGCGGGAGCGGAGACTAGGGTCATGGCACCTAGCACCAGCAGCACAGACAACGCAGCAATGCCCAAACGCTGGGCGGCACGGATTACACGATTCATAAACTACCTCTAAAGGCTTATCTCCAGTTCAATGACGCGGCTGAAATTCAGCGCTCTATGGCATCTTACCTGCTAATAACGCCCTCTTGGACAGTTCCTTGAAACAAAAAAAGGGGCCGAAGCCCCTTGCCACACCCCGACAGCGGGGAGGTCTCGATGGGTTAGATCGGGGGAGCGGAGAACCGCGTCTTACCCGCACCCCACATATCGCCAATCACCTTGGGCTGAAGCAGGATGTGACCCGAAATGGCCACCAGGTCTTCCTCGGTTAGGCTACGCATTTTGGGGAAGATGTCGGCACTCATCTTGCTGGGGTGAACCTGGGAAATATCGGTCAACCCGTCGTAGGTGGTGGGAGCCTTGAGATAGTCCACCAGGGCTTCAATATTGTCGCGGGGAGGCAAGGCCCCAGCCAGGGAGTCGGGGTCTAGACCCACGGTGGGGTTGGTTTTGGTAATGCCGCCCACATGGCAGGTGCCACAGGCGTAGTTAAACTGGCGGCGGCCACGGGTCACTTGCTCTAGGGAGAGCACAACGGTGTCCCCCTCAGGATTGAGCTGCACCGTGCGGGTGGCCGCATCTAGCTCAGCCGCGACGGCGTCTCCCATCGTCAGTTGGCTGACAAAGAAGAGTGCGACCGCAACTAGCCAAATGCATCTCTTCAACATGGTTCTCCTCGAATGTATAGGGTTCAGGTATGGACATCAACACAGCGGACGGCGAAAAAATTTTCCTCAGTCCATGTAGTAATGACTATCATGCCACCGAAGGGGGCCATTCCCAAGTTTTCTCAGCGATCATGCTCACTAGTCGCGGCCCATCCCACCCCAAGGTAATTCAGCTACTCGGCCACGACGTGGGAAGGGGCGCTGTGATTCAGCCCGTTGCTCCACTGGGTTGGGGTGGTTAGGGAAACGGCATCGGCGCTGGCAGGCTGATGGAGGCGAATCAGTTGGGCAAGGGTGGTCTTCAATTGGGTGCGGGGCACGATCAGATCGACAAAGCCGTGATCCCGCAGGTACTCGGCGGTTTGGAAGTCGTCAGGTAGTTTTTCCCGCAGGGTTTGCTCGACCACGCGGCGTCCGGCAAAGCCAATGGTGGCCTTGGGTTCGGCAATAATAATGTCCCCCAGCATGGCAAAGCTGGCGGTCACGCCCCCGGTGGTGGGGTGGGTGAGCACGGGCATATAGAGCAGCTTGGCAGCCTGGTGCTGTTGCAAGGCTCCAGAAATTTTGGCCATTTGCATCAGGCTCAGCATTCCCTCCTGCATTCGCGCTCCACCAGAGGCGCAAACAATCACCACGGGACGCCGTTCCTGGGTACCGCGCTCAATCATGCGGGTGAGCTTTTCCCCAACGACCGAACCCATGCTGCCGCCCATAAAGCGGAAATCCATTACCCCCAGGGCCACGGGCAGACCGTCCAGATCCCCCAATCCGGTTTGCACGGCATCGGTCAGTTGGGTCTTGTTTTGGGTTTCGCGGATGCGGTCGCTGTAGCCCTTGCGATCTTTAAAGCCGAGGGGATCCCTGGGCTGAATCTGGCTATCTAATGCCTGCCAGGTGCTGGCATCGATCAGTTGGCGAATGCGTTCGTCGCTAAAAATGCGGTGGTGGTGGCCGCACTCCCCACAAACCCACTGGTTGGCCCGTAAATCCTTGGTATAGGTCAGCACGTCGCAGTGCTCACACTTCGTCCACAGGCCATCGGCAATCTCGCGCTCTTGGCGATCTTCGCTGATGGGGCCAGACTTACGGCGATTAGCAAACCAGTCAAACAGGGACATGATAGAGGAAGAAATGGAACGACGACGGCAATAGAACGCCCATACTATGTTGCTTTAGGACGTACTCTTCATCCTAGCCGTTTTAGTCCGTCTTCGATAGATAGCGCTTAGTGTGGATTCTTCACCGTTAGGTTGGTAGGAACTGTCCCAACGCTTTAGGATGTTGAACGTAGTTCATGGCTCATCCCCCTTCCCCCATTGCGACCCTATGAAACCCATTGCTGTTGTTGGATTGGGCCTGATTGGCGGGTCTCTTGGCCTAGATTTTTCTCGGCTGGGCTATCGGGTGTTGGGGGTGGCCCGTCGTCCCGAAACGGTGGAAATGGCCATGGAACGAGGGGTTGTCCACCAAGCGAGTACCGATCTGAGTTTGGTCGCCGAAGCTGATGTGGTCTTTCTCTGCACCCCCATCGACGGGGTGGTTGGCGTGGCCCAACAGGTGGTGCCCCATCTCAAGCCCGAAGCCATTTTGACCGATGTGAGTTCCGTCAAAGGTTCCCTAGTGCCGGATTTGGCGGCTCTCTGGCCCCACTTCATCGGTGGGCATCCCATGGCGGGCAAGGCGGAGGCAGGCTTGGCGGTGGCCGAGGCCCATCTGTTTCGGGGCCGTCCCTACGTGCTAACTCCGACGGAGGAAACCTCTCCCCAGGATTTGGATACCTTATCGGAATTGGTGGATCAATTAGAGGCCCGTCGATTTATCTGTTTCCCGGCGGATCATGATCGGGCGGTGGCCTGGATTTCTCACCTGCCTGTGATGGTCAGCAGCAGTTTGATTCAAGCCTGCCAGCAGGAGCCGAACCCCGAATTGCTTAAGTTGGCCCAAGCCCTGGCCAGTTCCGGCTTTCGCGACACCAGCCGCGTCGGTGGCGGCGTCCCTGAACTGGGCACCCTGATGGCACGCTACAACCGAGAGGCGCTGCTGTCCTCCATTGCCCTATATCAGCGCCAACTGGGCCAAATTCGCGCCCTCGTTGAGGTAGAAGACTGGGATGGCCTGCACCATTTTCTTGCCCAAACCCAAGCTGCCCGTCCCGCCTATATAGACAAGATGGATGAGGCGTAGGGTCGTTTACAGCACTATCTTCCTTAACCCTGAGGTATCAGCGACCTTGGCCGCAATGCCCTGCGTTGAACGGCAGAGAACCCCGGCTTCTTGGCGAAACTGGGGTTCTGGGTTATGTCGAGGGTTCAGCCCTCACGCACTTTTTCTGACCAAACACGGGTGGGCAGACCCCAGACGTAGATGAAGCCCTCAGCGGCCTTGTGGTCAAACTGATCGTCGGAGCTGTAGGTGGCGAGGGATTCGTTATACAGCGCCAGGTCAGACTTGCGGCCTACGACGCGGGCGTTGCCCTTAAACAACTTCATCCGCACGGTGCCCGTCACCCGCTCCTGAGTTTGCTGAATGAAGGCATCGAGGGCCAGCTTCAGGGGGCTATACCAGAGACCGTTGTAGACCAGGCGGCTGTAGGTCTCTTCGATGCCGCGCTTGTACTGGGTGACATCAGACGTCAGGGTGAGGCTTTCCAGATCTCGGTGGGCGTCGATCAGCACCAGCAAGGCCGGGGCTTCGTAGATTTCGCGGGATTTGATCCCC
Source organism: Phormidium sp. FACHB-1136 (assembly GCF_014697375.1). Classification (GTDB taxonomy): domain Bacteria; phylum Cyanobacteriota; class Cyanobacteriia; order Phormidesmidales; family Phormidesmidaceae; genus Nodosilinea. The sequence goes on along the minus strand of NZ_JACJRS010000034.1, from coordinate 26,159 downwards.
ACCAGGCGGTTTTCCACCATGTCGATGCGGCCTACACCGTGGCGTCCAGCGATCTCGTTGATTTGGGTGATCAGTTCCACCGGAGACAGAGCCGCGCCATTGAGGTGGGTGGGGATGCCCTTGGTGAAGCCGATTTCAATGTATTCCGGCTGGTCGGGGGTGGCTTCGATGGCCTGGGTCATGAGGAACACCTCTTCGAGGGGTTCGTTCATGGGGTCTTCGAGGGGGCCAGCTTCGATGCTGCGGCCTAGCAGGTTGCGGTCGATGCTGTAGGGGCTAGACTTTTTCACCGGGAAGGCGAGACCCATTTTTTCCCCATAGGCGATGGTTTCTTCGCGACCCATGCCCCATTCACGGGCGGGGGCCAGCACCTTCAGGCCAGGGTTGAGGGCGGCGATGGCCACATCAAAGCGCACCTGGTCGTTGCCTTTCCCGGTGCAGCCGTGGGCCACGGCATCGGCTCCGTAGCGCTCGGCGGCTTCCACTAGGGCCTTGGCGATCAGGGGGCGGGCCAGGGCGGTGGAGAGGGGGTAGCGGTTTTCGTAGAGGGCGTTGGCCTGGATGGCGGGGAAGGCGTAGTCGGTGATGAATTCCTCCGTCAGGTCGGCGACGAGGGATTCCTTCACCCCGGCAGTGAGCGCCTTGAGCCGGATGGGTTCTAGCTCATCCCCTTGGCCCAGGTCGGCGGCGAGGGTGATGACCTCCTTCACGCCCCATTCGTTCATCAGGTAGGGGATACACACGGTGGTATCCACCCCACCGGAATAGGCTAAAACAACTTTCTCTGCGCGACCCATGGTCAATCCCTACTATTGCATTACAGGGGTAATATTATCTACGGTTTCTTGCCCACGCTCACACTCGATTTAGCAAGATCCGATGACATCGCTGGGGTTGGGGACTTCTAAAGGGGCCGTACCGATCCGCCAGTCCCCTGTGCCATGATGATCTCAAACCTCCCGGCATTGGATGGTGCTATGTCTCACCCTGTGGCTCAGCCGTTGCGGCAACCGCTATTGCTGCATTTCCCCGCCGACATCGCTGCCCTCAGCGACGAGCACTTTTTTGCCTTTTGTCAGGCCAACCGCGACCTGCAAATCGAGCGCACCGCCAACCATGACCTGTTGATTATGGCTCCTACGGGTTCCGAAACCAACGAACGCAACTTTGATCTGATTGGCCAACTTTGGGCCTGGGCGCGGCAAGACGGTACCGGGGTGGGCTTTGGCTCTAGCGGGGGCTTTCGATTGCCCAATGGGGCCGTACGTTCCCCCGATGCCGCCTGGATCCGCAAAGACCGCTGGGAGGCGCTCACCCTAGCCCAACGCAAAGGCTTTGCCCCCCTCTGCCCCGATTTTGTGATTGAGCTGCGCTCTGAAACCGATGGTCTGTCTCTTCTCCAAGACAAGATGGTGGAGTATATGGACAATGGCGCACAACTGGGCTGGCTCATTGATCGGCAACAGCGCAGGGTTTACATCTACCGTCCTAGAGGGGTTTCAGAAACGATGGCCGATCCGACTATTCTCAGCGGCGATCCGGTACTCCCCGGCTTCACCCTAGACCTCAGCCGCATTTGGTGAACCCCATGCCCTTTGGGAGTTCCCATGCCCTTTTTGGATTGCCGTGACTTTGGGGACATGGGAGCCATTTCCAGGCCAATCCAGTTGAATATCTGGTTCTTTTAGAAATTTACTAACGCCACAGATCGCTAAGCTACGTGAATAGCCTACCCCTCGGCTGCGGTAGGATGACCCCAACCTAGTTTTGTGACCCCCTCGGTAATTTTATCGTTATTATTGGTGCCCCCCCATGACCGTTAGTGACGCTCTGCAAGAGGTTCGCCAGCATGATCGGGCCTTTTTGTCTGCCCACAATCCCTACGAACACCTCCAGGCCATCCACGAAATTTGGCCCATCGTAGCGGAAAAATACAGCGACATCGTGGCTCTCAACGACCCCCACTACAAACCCACTGCCACCTTCACCTATCGGCAACTGGGGGAAGCGATTCGTACCTTTGCCAGCGGATTGCAGGCGTTGGGGATAGAAAACCGCACCCATGTGGCCTTGTTTGCCGATAACAGCCACCGCTGGTTCATTGCCGACCAGGGGATTATGACCGCCGGGGGCATGGATGCGGTTCGCAGTGGCACCGCCGAAACCGAGGAGTTGCTTTACATCGCCGAACACAGCGAAAGTACGGTGCTGGTGGTGGAGAACGTGGCCCTGCTGAAGCGGCTGCGTCAACGGTTGGACAATCTGCCGATTCCCCTGGTGATTTTGCTTTCCGATGAAGACCCCCCCGCCGATGAACGGCTGAAAATCCTGAATTTCAGCCAACTGATGGCCCTAGGGAAGGATCATCCCTACACCCCGGTCACCATTAAGCCAGAGGACTTGGCCACCCTAATCTACACCTCCGGCACCACGGGCCAGCCCAAGGGGGTGATGCTCAGCCACCGCAACTTGCTGCACCAGATCAACACCCTGCGGTCGGTGGTGCAGCCGGAACCGGGGGATCGCGTCGTGGGGATTTTGCCCTCCTGGCACAGCTTTGAGCGCACGGCGGAATACTTTTTGCTGGCCAATGGGTGCAGCCAAATTTACAGCAACATTCGCCACCTCAAAACCGACCTGAAGAGCACCAAACCCCAGTACATGGTGGGGGTGCCCCGCCTGTGGGAATCGATCTACGAAGGGGCGCAGCGCCAGTTTCGGGAACAAAGCGCGGCCAAACAAAAGCTGATCTTCACCTGCTTTGGCCTCAGCGAGCGCTACGTTACCCACCTCTGGCGCTACCAAGACATGAAAATCGACGCCCCCAACCTCTCGACGGTGGAGCGGCTTACCTCTGGCCTCGCTGCCCTGGCCCTGTGGCCCCTGCACCAGGTGGGCAAAGCCCTGGTCTACGGCAAGGTGCGCCAAGCCACCGGGGGCGAAGTGAAGCAACTGATCAGCGGCGGCGGTTCCCTGGCGCGGCACATTGATAGCTTCTTTGAAATCATCGGCGTGCCCCTGCTGGTGGGCTACGGCCTCACCGAAACCTCCCCGGTGCTCTCCGCCCGTCGCCCCTGGAGCAACCTGCGCGGTGCCGCCGGACAACCCATCCCCTTCACCGAAATTAAGGTGGTGGATTTGGAAACTCGCCATGAAGTGCCCCACGGTAGCCAGGGCCTCGTCTTAGCACGGGGGCCGCAGATTATGGAAGGCTACTACCGCAACCCCGAAGCTACCCAAAAAGCCATCGACCCCGAAGGCTGGTTCGACACGGGCGACCTGGGCTGGATTAGCAAGGACGGCAACGTGGTGCTCACCGGGCGGGCCAAGGACACCATTGTCCTCACCAACGGCGAAAACATCGAACCCCAGCCCATCGAAGACGCCTGCATCCGCAGCCCCTACATCGACCAAATTATGGTGGTGGGGCAAGATCAGCGCTCCCTCGGTGCCCTGGTGGTGCCCAATCTAGATGCCCTGCAAGCCTGGGCCGCCAGCCAGTCTCTTTTCATCGCCATTCCAGGGGACGAAGCCCCCGTACCCCAAGGGCTGGGTACCATTACCCTAGAGGACGACCGGGTGCAAAAGCTGCTGCGCGACGAAATGACCCGCCAGGTGAAGGATCGCCCTGGCTATCGACCCGACGACCGCATTGGCCCCTTCCGCCTGGTGCTCGAACCCTTCTCCATCGAAAATGGCCTGCTGACCCAAACCCTAAAAGTGCGCCGCCCCGTGGTGACGGAACGGTATCGCGATATGATTGACGCGATGTTTGGGTAGGCGAGGATGGGATCAGCCCTGATTCGTGCCCACCCAACCCTTCGGTCTGGTGATGATCGCCGCCGTAGTCAATGCCCATCCTTGTTGAGTACATCTAACGGTTATGGATGACAATAACTCCTTGCTGCTAAAGCGCGTGGTCAACATCAAAGCAGTGGTGACGCCATTGTGGAAAGAAGAGGCCCAAAAGCAACTGCAAAGCCAAATCAATCAAATCGATGGCCAACTGCAACAGTTAGAGATGCAGGGCCAGCGGGTGGTGAGTGAACTGCAAAAGCAAGCTGAAACTCAGCCTGGTAATGCTAACATTCAGCAACAAATGGCCGAAGTGCAAAATCGCCTCAACCAAGATAAAAGCAAGCTCCTTCAGCAAAAGAATCAAAACCTTCAGCAACTTCAACAGGTGCAAACCCTAGAGATGGATGTAGAAGTAGAACAGGGCAAAGTAGAGAGCTTCTTTAATGTTGCTGTCGGCGACAACCTGGTGCAAAAACTTCAGGTGGAAATCCTGATTCGCGATGGCATCATTGAAGCCATTCGCGGTGAATTCTAGAAGTGAAGCGGGTTAGCTGACAAAGCTATAGAGGATGGTCGATCACGGCGGATTGGGGATATAAGCGCCCTTTGCGCCCAGCGGTGATGGCTAGGGTATACGCGGCATAGGCCAACCCCCAGAGGTAAAAGCCGCCACGGCTAATGACTTTTAGGGGGTTTGGATCTTTATTGCAAGGCGCATGGCCAAGGACGTGGCAATCGAATAGGCGACCGAAAAGTCGTAGATTTTGGCCAAGGGTGAGGTTTTTTAGCCCTAGCAAAAAGTGGTTGTGGTAAAAAAATAACTGATAACGCAGGGAGCGGGTGCTGATATCGTGGCATCCCCCGGTTTCTTCGCCTAGGTGAACCAAATGGGCCTCTGGGCTGTACCAAATGATGTAACCTGTTTGGCGAATATGTAGACAGAAATCCGACTCCTCTCGCACAGCGCTGCCGTAGAAGCGTTCATCAAACCGGAGGCCAAACTGGCTGAACAGCACGCGCCGAAAGGACATATTGCACCCCCTGGCGGTGAGCACCTGCTGGGGCTGGGTGGTGTGGACGAGATCGATGTGATACCAGGCGATGCCGGGATCCATGGCTTCTGGCGGCAGATAGTCGATTTCGAGATCCTTCTGTTCCGCCAGCTTCATGCGGTCGAAAACACGGCCCGCCACGGCCCCCACATCGGGACGTTCTACAAAGGTGCGGGCATGGGCCTGGAGGTAACCGGGGGGCAGCACAACATCGTCGTCGATAAACAAGACGATCTCGCCGGAGGATCGCTCGATGCCAAGGTTGCGAGCGGCGGGCAAGCTGGCCCAGGTGACGATGTATCGCGTGATTCGCCCTGCCTGGGCCAGTTCCGTGAGGCGCTGTTCCGTGTCGGGCTGGTGGGTTTGGGTTTGATCCACCACAATCACCTCATAATGCGGGTAATCTTGGGCCAGTAGGCTGTCTAGGGTGTCGCAGAGGACGGTTTCCCGTTGGTAGGTGGGGATGATGACGGAGAAGGTGGGCCAGTCCATAGGGCGTTGTCATAGGGTAAGGGAGGGCGTTGGTGGGATGCTATGTTGCCCCCAGGGTAGCGGTGGGTTAGCCCTCGATGGTTTCGTAGGAGCACCAATCGCTCCAGCCGCCGACGTAGAGCTTGGCTAGGGGTTGGCCCGCCACGGCCTGAGACAGCAGATTAACGCAGGCGGTGACGCCAGATCCACAGTAAACGATGACCTCCTCGGCGTCCGCCCAGTCGTCCCAAAATTTAGCCTGGGTGGTGATGGGTTGGAGGTAGCCCTCGGCGGTGGAGACCGCCTGCCAAGGTTGGTTGCTGGCACCGGGAATGTGGCCCGCCACGGGGTCGATGGGCTCCACTTCCCCCCGGTAACGGGCGGGTTCGCGGGAATCAATCAGCCGCACTCCGGGATCATCCTTGCGCTGGCGCACTTGGTGGATATCCACGATCCAATCAGTCTGGGGGCGGGGGATAAACTGGCCCGTTCGCGGTTCCGGTAAGTCGGTAGAGATCGCATAGCCACCCTGTTGCCATGCATCCCAGCCGCCATCCAGCACTGCAACGGCGTCGTGGCCCAGGTATTTCAGCATCCACCACAGGCGGGCGGCAAAGGCAAAGCGGGAATCGTCATACACCACCACCTGGGTTGGGCCATGGGGCAAATCCGGGGAATCCGAAGCGATACCCATCGTCCCCAGCCGCTGGCAAAAGATGTCCCAATTCGGTAGGGGATGGCGACCTCCGTGAGGTTGTACCGGGCTGGATAGATCCCGATCCAAATGGAGATACCAAGCCCCAGGGATGTGTCTAGCGTTGTATTGCCGTTGGCCCAATTGCGGATCCGCTAAGGAAAAGCGGCAGTCCACAATCACCACCTGGGGATCGGTCAAACGATCCGCCAGCCACTCGGCACTCACCACATTTGGAAACTTAGCCCTAGGGATCTCAACCTGGGTTGCGTCTGTCATACCATCACACCTCTCGCGCCCCCATGGCGCATGGAGAACCCCTCACCTAAACCTGCCCCCCCGGACACACCGTAGACCACTGATCTAGGTTGGCCCGCGAGGAAATCATGCCCGCTAGTTCGCCCCGGTAGGCAATCAGTCTAGCCCGATCCGGTGAATCGGGGGCAATTAACTCCACCAGGCGATCCACCGATGCCGCCGCACAGGCCCAATCCTGAGCCGCCACAGCAGAGGCCACCGTGGTTTCTAGGCGGGCAATTTCGGCCCGTTTGGCGGCTTCGGCCCGCTGAATGGCAATGTAGTTTTCCATGTTGCGAATGGCGGCCAGGGCATAGCGGTCCCCTGGCCGCTCCGCCAAAGCCCGACGAAAATTAATCAGCGCCGTGTGGTAATCCCGCTGTTCTGCCGCCCCATAGCCCGCCAGCATAGCGGTTGTGTAGCGCTGGGCAGCGGTTTGCTTCGTTCCAGCCAGGGTCGCATCGGTCGGTTTAGCGTTGGCCAGGACAGAGGCTTCTGTCGCCAGCCCCACCGTCGCAAAACCTCCCAGCCCCCACACCAGGCCCACCCCACCCAGCAGGAGACCTACCCGCTGTCGATTCAGTTGTTGTAGCCTAGTCATCGGCAACCTCCCCGGTCAACCACGCTTAACGATGCCCTGGGCTAAACCCACGACCGTCTAGGGTAGCGAATTTTTGCCCTTGTGTTACGCCTTTGGTGTGATGCCTTCGGTGTTGTCTTCCGGTAGCCATCGAGTAGCCATGTCGCACCCCGTTGCAACGGCTTGTATCATTTCTGTTGCCTAGACAGCCCAGGTGGGCATTGTATAAATAACAACATCTTTTAGGTCGTGCCATGACTTCCCCCGCCTCTCCAACCCCTCCCCTCCCTCCTCCCTCCCCCGATGCGCCCTGCACCGCCAATTCTGCCCTGGCTCCCGGCAACTGCCCCATCACTCACCTCGTCAGCCAAGTGCTAGAAGAACGCTACATTACCCAAGTCCAGTACCAAAACCTCTCCGCCCTAGTGCTGGCCGATGGCACCGTGGATGAAGTCGAACGTCAGCAAATTAACCGCCTATTTGATGCTATTCAAACCGGTCGCGTCAAAATTCGGGCCGCGCAGTAAGGCATCGTTAGCGCTATGGAGTCCTCTTCGCGGCGGCGTTCTTGCCAGGTCGTAGGAATAGCCTGGTCTATCTACCCTGGTAAATACCAAACCCGAATTAGATAACCCCGGTTCCCGGCCCAGCAAACCCTAGGGGCGAGGTCTCCTCGCCCACTGATACCGGGGGCAAACGAGCCGGATTTAGTATAAATGGGTGCGTCATTTTTCCCGAAAGTTGGCAGAATAGGGGCGACCTAAACTAGACTCCTCGTTATTCTGCGCTCCCTAGGACGGCATTCAGACTCCGGAGCGATTACCAAAGGAAGACTCCATGGCGGCGGCACACTACTATCGAATTTTGGGCCTGCGTACTGGGGCCGATTTTGAGGCTGTGAAGTTGGCCTACCGCAACCTGGCGCGGCTGTATCACCCTGATGTAAATCCGGGGGATCACCTGGCGAAGGAAAAGTTTGTCCAAATTACCCAGGCTTACCAGGCCATTGTCGATGATCTGCCTGCTGGGGTGTCGAAGGTGAGTTCTCGCCCCACGGCCCCACCAGAAGCCGCGACCGTGACCGCCAAGCCTGCCCCGTCTAAGCCCCCGGCGTCAAGTCGTAGAGCGTCTCCTCGGTCAGCTTCGCCGCCCTCACCGAAAATCGGGACATCGCAGACCCATCAGCCCCCCGCCCAGCCCCCAATGCAGCCGTCCCCCGGCGGGTCTGAAACCGACCAAGACCTGAAGCAGAACAGCTTTAGGCAGCTTCAGGAGCTTTTTCGCAGTCAGCGCTATCCTAGGGCGGTGGCCTTGGTGGAGGGGCTGGCCCATCGGTTTCCCAACGATCCAGAAATTCGCCAGTGGCACGCCATCACCTACTATCGCTGGGGGCAGATGGCCATCAGCGACGGCAACTTGACCAAGGCTTCGGCCTGCCTGAAAAAGGCGGCGCGGTTGGATCCCCTTAACCTTTCTTTGCAGCAGTCCCTTCAGCAGGAGTGGCAGCGGTTGGCCGATTTAAATCAGCGTCCGGTGGTTGGGGGGCGTCGTTAGAGCCAACCAACCGGGCTAGGCCACAGGCTGGGGAACGGCCATTATGGCCTGCGCTTCGGCCAAGTGTTTAACCAGGGTGGCCTTGGGGAGTGGGCCTTGCAGGTGATCCCAGGGTAGGGGTTGGTCGGGGGGCCAGGTGTCGTGGACGTAGAAATCCAGCGGTGGAAGCTGGCCTTTCATGTCCTTAAACGCCCGCTTGTAACTACCGAGGGAGTCGCCGTAGTGGCGCACCTGTTCTAAAAGCGGGGTAAGGCGGCGATCTCCCCTGGAAATGAGGGCTTGGATGACCGACCAGTTGTAGCTTTCGGGCCGAAAGTCTGCGCCGATTTTGCCGAGTTGCTTTTGCAGAAACTTCAGCCGTTTTTCCGCCTCGCGGTTGATGCCGTACCACTGGAAGGGGGTGTGGGCCTTGGGTACAAAGGTGCTGCATCCCAGGGTGAGGCGCAGGCCGGGGGCCGCTTTTTTGAGGCGCTGCATCATGGTGGCGGTTTGCTCCAAATCCTCCATCGCTTCGCCGGGAATGCCCGCCATGCCGTAGAGCTTGAGGGCACTCAGCCCCCCGGCCTTGGCGTTGACGGCGGCGGCTTCGATGTCCTCGGTGGCCAGCTTTTTGTTGACGATCTGGCGCACCCGTTCCGAGCCGCTTTCCACCGCAATGGTGACGGATCGGGTGCCGTGGCGGGTGAGGGTTTCCGCCAGCTTGGGGTTGACGGTATTCGTCCGCACCGAGGCAATGCTGAGCCGGACATGGTCAAACTGGGGCTGGTTGAGGTAGTCCAGCAGGGTTTCAAATTCCGGGTGCTGGGTCACAGACGCGCCCAGCAAACCCAGGCGATCCGTCACCGCTAGGCCGCGTTCGATGGCAGGGATCAGCGATCCTTCCAGACTGGCGGTGCGAAAGGGCAAGGTGAGGTAGCTAGCGAGGCAAAAGCGGCACATTTCCGGGCAGCTTCGCACCACTTCCACCATAAAGATATTTTCCCAGGCAGCTAGGGGCGTCACCACCGTGGAGGTAGACAGCACGTTGCCCCGGTAGGTTTGCTTTTGCACTTGGGCGGGGATGCCGTCGTCGATGGGTTCAATCGCCACCATTGGCCCGGTGGGGTCGGCGTAAACCGGACGATACAGGGCGGGCACATACACCCCCGGCATTTGGGCGAGGTGGCGTAGCGTTTCGGCACGGGAAGCGGTTTTGAGAGTCACGATCTGGTCAAGGAAATCATCCAGCAGAGTTTCGCCATCCCCCAGCAAAATCACGTCAAAAAAGGCGGCGAAGGGTTCGGGATTAGCTGTCAATACCGGGCCACCGCCAAACACGAGGGGATGCGCCTCACCCCGATCTTCAGCATGGGTGGGGACATGGAGATTTTCCAAATGGGACAGGACATTGACGTAGTCCAACTCCCAGGACATCGAAAACCCCACCACCTCAGGCCGAGCGGGCAGGGATTCCTGATGATCCGTAAACAGACGGCTCACGGCCACATCGGCACGACGAGCTAGGGTGGCCCACACCACCTGATAGCCCAGGCTGGTGATGCCGACGCTGTAGGTATTCGGGAAGGCAAAAATGACCGATAACGCCGATTCCGTAGCGGGGGTCGGGTCAAATAGCAGCGTTTCGTCTAGGAAGGGAGAATCAGCCACGGGATTGGGAAAAGTAACACCATGTTGCCATGTTCCATCGTAGGTCATGGGGATAAACAGCGGGTTCAGAGGGTTGCAGAACCCCATGCCCCCGCCAAATCTTGATGTCAGCGTTCCATAACCGAAAAATTGCCCAGGGATGACGATTCAAAATCGTGTTGTTAGCATATGTGGTTACACGGTTTTCACGGATGGTTTTGCAAAGTTAGGATAAAGTCATCGTCACTACCCCTATCCACCGTGGGTATTTACGGTGGGCTAGGGGAAGCGCATCGACCGACCGCCTGCCTCCGCAGCATTGCTGTGTTCGACCTATGCAATCCCCCCCTAAGCCTCGCCCCACCCTGCTCCTATCCATGGAGGAAGACACCCTCCATATCCCCCATCCCGCTGCTACGGTTCCCCTGGTGGCGGAGGCGGATCGACCTCGGTTAGCGGCATTGGCGGATCAAGCCCTGAGGCAGGGGCTCACCCATTTCCGGCAGGGCCGATACCCCGTTGCCCTAGAGCAGTTCCACCATGCCCTCTCCAACTATCAGCAGGCCGCCGATCAGCCCAACACGGCCAAGGTGCTGATGGTGTTGTCTAGCGCCTACTATCGCCTCGCCGACTACCTCTGGGCCGCCGACTATGGCCGTCAATGTTTGCTCCTAGCTCAGAAAATTCAGCATCAGCCCTTGCAGCAACAGGTTTTAGAGCACTTGGGCAACAGCTACCGACACCTCGGTAACCTGCAAGCCGCCCTCGACCACATGGGCAAAAGTCTGCAACTGGCCAAGGAATTACATGATTCCCAGGCCGAAATGCGCGCCCTCAACAACCTGGCCATGATCTACCGCGTCAAGGGTCTCAATCGCCAAGCCGCCACCCTCTACGAAGCCAGTTGGCTGATGGCGAAGACCTTAGGGGACACCACCGTACAACTTCAAGTGCTGCAAAACCTGGGCAACACCTACCACACTCTGCACCACTACGCCCAGGCCATCGAGTGCTATGAGAAATTCCTCCAACTGAATGAAGCCACCCCTACCGCCGTGGCCAGCCACCAAACCACACGACGCATCCTCACCCAATTGACCCGTGCCAGCCTCGCCATTCACGACTACAGCCGAGCCATCATCTACCTTCAGCGCCATCTAGCCCTTGCCTGTACCCTCGGCGATTCCAAGGGGGCCACAGCCCTGATTGACGATCTGAGCCAGTGCTACCTTGCCCTCAACCAAGTGCGAGCCTTCCAAGTCCCAGACCCGATGATTTCGGATTCGATGGTGAGTGTGTAGTCCCTAGATGTGTTCATTCACGGCCCCAAAACCGCCACCAGTCGAGCCAACCGCCAAGTGGCCATCTGCGACAGCCAGGGCGGCTTTGTGGCCCGCTATCGGCCCGAGGTGGGCGGCTTTGCGCGGAATTAGGGGTTGATTGTCGATTTCAATCAGCCTCCTAATGGCAACTCGCACAAAAAACTGACAGAATGCCACAGAAGGGATGAAAACCGGGTGAAAGAGAGGAACACAACTTATCGATGGCTTGGTGCAAGCTCTATTAGCGCTATCCTCTGAGGATCAGCAGCTTATTCTTCAGCGCTTCCAGGAGGAAAAGACCCGGTATGAAATTCAGGTGCCCATTGATGACGGGTAGCTTAGGCGATGGTGCTGGCTACATAGAAGGGGCTGGCATTGGCCAATTCAAGGTTGAAGTGCAACACCTGCTCAAATCCGCTTGCAGCCATGGATCTAAGACTAAGCCTATGAAGGAGACCTATAGCCTGCTGTGCTGCGCTGTACCGTGTTCCTGGTTGTGGTCATGACCGCGAAGGCTGACAGCGGCTCTGAGACAGAGTGTTGCACTTCAGATTTGAATCTGCGATTTATAAAATGCTGCGCTCTCAATCCAATTGACGCCGTTGTCAAACAAAAGCCTAGCCCTTTTATCTGATTGACTTATCACCCATTTTCCCATTTTCCCAATTTCTCCATGTATCCTCCCGTTTCTCCGATTATTTTTGAACTTGGTTCCTTTGCCCTACGCTGGTATGGGCTATTGATGTTGATGGCCATTTTGTCTGCTGCAACGGTGGCCAGTCGCTATGTGGCCCGCCAGGGAGAAGACCCCGATAACCTGTGGGATATGTTGTTCTGGATTTTAATTCCAGGCTTCATTGGAGCGCGGTTGTACTACGTGTTCATTCAGTCTCCACGGGGGCCAGAGGGATTGGGCTACTATCTAGCGAATCCCGGAAAAATTTTGCAGGTATGGGGCGGCGGCATTCACATTTTTGGTGGATTTATCTTTGGGGCCATTGCGCTATTCCTATTTAGTCGTATTCGCAAGCTTAATCCGCTACCTTACTTAGACGGCATTGCTTTAGGCTTACCCCTAGCTCAGGCCATTGGTCGCTGGGGAAATTTCATCAACCAAGAACTCTACGGCCCCCCGACGACTTTGCCCTGGGGTCTTCGCATTGACGTTCAGCACCGCATTCCCCCCTATAACAACATTGCCCAGTATCCCAATTCGACTCGGTTCCATCCTCTATTTTTGTATGAATCGGTTTGGAATGTAGTGGGATTTGCCCTTTTAGTTTGGATTGCCCGCAAGTTTGAAAAGCAACTGAAACCCGGAGACTTGGCGTTGGGCTATCTCATTTGGTATCCCCTCGGTCGATTTTTTATCGAATTCCTCCGCACGGATTCCTGGTTTTTCCCCGGTACGCCCTTTAATGTGGTGCATATTTTGTCGGCGGCAGCGATGGCGGTAGCGGGATTTGTCCTCTATCGACGACACCGCCAAACCTGATATGGCAGTCCTAATTTTCGCCAGCGCAACCATCCACCGATACCCAGCATGGCGCTTACCATGGCTAGACTGCCGTATCGCCCCTGTTGGGCGTAGCGTTCACTGGCCCGGTCTGCAATGCGGTGGGGATTGGCGGCATCCACCGTGAGGGGGACGGTGTAACCATCGGTGTAGCAAGACTGGGGATTGGCGGTTGGCAACTGGGTCGTCCAGGGTTCGCCGTTGACCTCGTAGCGGAAAATGGGTTGACAGGTCTGCCCACCGCCCTCGCGTCGAATATGGGAGTCTAAGACGATGGCCTCCACTGTCATTGGATCCGCGAAATTCATGACCCGCAGGTGCCTAGAGGTCACCTCGTGGGCCAGAACCAACGCCAACAACACTAAGCCCGCAGACAGCAGTACCTTGTCCGGCGGGGAGTGGGAATGCCTCGGTGGCCCTGGCGATGCTCCAGGCATAGGGTTATCAGGGTTCTCGACCGTGTGTTGGATCTGATCTGTTAGGCCAACCGCAGGGCGGGGGAGACCTCGATGGCGGTGCGGTCGGTGAGGATTTCGTGGCCCGTTTCGCTGACCAGGACGGTGTGTTCAAACTGGGCAGAGAGGGATCGATCCACCGTCACCACTGTCCACTGATCCTTGAGGGTACGGGTTTGTTTCGATCCGGCGTTGAGGATGGGTTCGATGGCTAGGGTCATACCTGGGCGCAGGGTCATATTCGGCAGTTGGCGGGTGCGGAAGTTGAACACCGAGGGCGCTTCGTGCAGGTTGCGGCCCACTCCGTGCCCGGTGAAGTCTTCTACCACGCTAAAGCCGTAGCTGTTGACGCAATCTTCGACGGCTCCGGCGATGTCCAACAAGGTATTACCGGGTTTCACTTGGCCTATCCCGGCATAGAGGGCGGCTTCGGCGGCTTCCATCAAACGGCGGGCCTTGGGGGCAACTTCCCCCACCGCAATGGTGATGCAGGAGTCGCCGTGGAAGCCGTTGTAGTAGGCTCCGGTGTCCACTTTCAGCAGGTCGCCCCGACGAATGATGTGGCGTTTGCGGGGAATGCCGTGTACCACTTCATCGTTAATGCAGGCACAAATGGAGGCCGGAAACCCGTGGTAGCCCTTAAAACTGGGCGTGGCTCCCATCTCGCGAATGCGTTTTTCGGCGTGGGCATCCAGGTCAGCGGTGGACATCTCCGGTTCCGCCATCGCCTCAATTTCCTTTAGCACCGTGGCCACAATCCGGGCCGACTGGCGCATCATCTCAATCTCCGCCGCCGACTTCAACTCCACCCCCCGCACCCGACGGCTGCGCTTGGGTAGGGTAGGGGCGGATCCATGACCAGGAATTAGCTTTGCCAAAAAGTTCATAGCGGGAGAGGAGGTGGGGAATAGGAAATCGGGAGTAGGGGCTAGATTCGGTCGAAAACAGTCTTTCTACCCTGACTTAGCCCACCCTGCGGGAAGCAAGCTACACCCTAAATTTCTCTGCCAAGCTGGGCTACTGCTTGTACATATCCTGTTCTCATGCCGTCACGCCTGGGAGATCCCCCCAAATCCCCCTTGGAAAGGGGGACTGTGAATCCGGTTCCCCCCTTTTTAAGGGGGGCTAGGGGGGATCGATTCCCTATATCGTCTACGTCAAGGACCTATGTGTACACAGTAGCCTCTCTGGGAGAGGGGTTGGGGGTGAGGGCCAGGGAAGCCGACTGGCTAGGAAGTTTTCTGAACCCTTGGGCGACGTTTCAACCTTTTCTAGTTTAAGGGCACGGCAGCAGAACGCAGATCCAGGTTGAGCGTTTGACCCACCTGGGGTTGTAGAACCTGGGTGGCCAAGCCCTTGGCTTTTAGGGCCGATTGCAATGCCTCAGCTCCGCCAATCGCCTTCAGAAGGGAGATCAGGAAGCCGCTGTACTGCACTTCTCCGGCATCGGCGGTGGGCAAAATTATCTGGGGTTGCAGCCAGTCCGTCAGTTCTAGGGCACCCTTTTGGCCGCGAATGATGGGGCCAACCAAGGGCAGGGCTAAATCCAGCACCGGGGTAATCACCACATCAATAGGGCCTTCGTTTTTGAGGCTGGGGGCATGGAAACCGTGGGGTTCGTAGAACAGGGAGTGACCCGTGGCCGCATCCCGCAGGATGTAGCCATTTTCTACGGTGGTGGGGCCAATGGGGGAACCGGGGACGGCTTGAATGGTGACACTATCCGCCAAGGTAAACCGCTCTCCGTGGGCAAGGGCCGTCACCTGGGTAAAGCCGAGGGATTGGGCGACTTTGGCGGCACTGGCGGAACCAACGACGGGAATGGCCTTATCCAGCGCCTTTAGCGTCGGTGGATGGGCGTGATCCTCTAGACCCTGGCTGAGCAAAATGAGGTCAACCTTGTCCGGCAAAGATCGCGGCTGGGGATGGTCTCCCTTAAATAGCCAAGCCTGCTGACCAAACACCAACTCTCCCACCAGCCAGGGGTCGATGAGAATGCGCCGACCGCCCAATTCAATCAGCCAGGAGTTGCTATCTAGCCAGGTTGCTTCCATTGCCGTTGCCCCGGTTCAAAGTGTTTATTCAAAGCTTGCTCTAATTGTAAACGAATATTAAGAACCTGAGAGTCGAGACAGGTAGGGGCGCACGGGTTGGGGTCGATAGGGGCGCATCGTCGCACATCCATGCGGGGAATTGGCATCCGCTTGGGTCTGAACCCTGAACCCTTTAACCTGTTGGGTAGTGGCGATTCGCCCTGCCCAAGGCCAAAGCCTCCAGATGGTGCTTAATGGCCAGATCCCAACGGCCACAGGTGCGGCAGAGTTTTGCCATCAGCCGCCGTACCCTGGCCTCGAACCAAGCTCCCTCAAAGACGGCTTCCAGGGATTGGCCGATATCCAGTGCCCCTTCATAGCAGGCCAGGGCATACCAGTATTGGTCTTGGGCTTGGTAAGCTCGCCCCAGGTCAACCAGCGCCAGTGCCTCACCTACCTCGTCGCGCAGCTCATGGCGGATGGCTAAGACCTGTTCGATATGCTGAACCGCGAGGGCGTAGTGCCCTTGGTAGACATGGATTTGGCCCAGTAGGTGCAGCGCCGCCGCATAGTGTGTTTGCCCGTAAACGGTGGTCGATCCCTCTGCGTTGGCAAGGCAATACACGGCAATCTCAGCCCAACGCTGTGCAGCCCCATAGCGATGACGTTGCAGCATCATGGATCCCAGGTGGCAGCAGGTTTGCCCCAAGCCCGCTAGGTCATGGGCGGCCCGAAACTCGGCAATCGCGCTTTTGTAGCAGGCCATGGCCTGGGGCCACTGCTCTAGTTGCCAATACAGCAGCCCTTCGATGCAATGGGCCTGGGCGGTTTGGGGTGGTTTGGCGGCACGTTGTCGATCGACCATAATCAGGGTGAGGGTGGCAACGAGGCAATGGAAATATAGCTGAACGCTCATGGCACAACAATGGAATGGGGGCATCCTGACCTATTGCCAGTGCTACAAAACCTATTCACCCGCTGTGGGTAAGATTCCCGACCCATACAACGGGAGTTGTGGGAATCGGCTTGGAATCAGCGTCAGATTCAGGTGTATGACCTGCCCCCCAATCGGCTGCAACTCGATAGCACCCGCGTCAGTGCGGATTGGACGGTCAGTGAGGTCGGGCTGTTTCAGGATGGCCATCGCCCAGACCATCGCCCAGACCATCGCCCAGACCATCGCCCAGACCATCGCCCGACCTACCCCAAAGGAAGCTGATGCTGGCGATGCTAGGACTGGGTCATTGATGCTGTGGATGGACGCTTTTGGCCTGGGGAAGCACCTACAGTACTGATGACCTGTTTTGCCATCATCGTTATAATTAGAGGCTAAGTACGCAAGTACCGTTTTAGGAGCCTAGCTATGGTGCGGGTCTGGGGATGGGTTGTGGTTTTGGGGGTATTGGGTGGGATGGGCTGTAGTGCGAAGCAGGAGACTCTGCCGCCGCGCACATTTAATTTGTATCAAAACTGGTCTTTGCAGCCCGGTGATAAGCTGGCGGGCTACGAGGTTCACAGCGGTTTGGGGGATGTGGCCATTGACCTAGGCGGCAACCGTTTGTATATGCCCTTTGATGGCCAGGTGCAGCAAGCGGCGGGAAACGAAGATCGCTGTCTGGTGGTCTCCAGCCCCGATGTGCCCGCTTATCTGTTTCGGCTGTGCGGTGTTACTCAAGGACAAATTGGGGATCGCCGCCGAGGGGAAGTGATTGGGCGAGGATCGATTGTGGCCTTTGCGGCCATGCGTCGCCAAGCCGATGGTACCTGGGCCATGGTAGAACCCGCCAAGGATTTAATCGCCCAGTTTCTCAACGAACCCTAGGTATGGGGGGTGGCGTTATGTCGTTTTGTTGCGAACTTTGGGGTTACGCTACGCCAAAGTTTAATTTCAACAACAACTCCCCCCCGCCTTTCCCATTCTCCCTTAGGCTAAAGGGGTATGAGCCGTAGGATCAGGGCTGGGGGGTAACCGTGGCAATTGTCCAGGGTGCCGGGTACCTTGGGGCTTGGCTGGGTTCATCGGTAAACTGGGTATTAGACCATGCCGTTAACGGTTTTACTAGCCGAAGATGATGAGGGCACCCGTCTCTCCATTTGTGACTACCTAGAGCTGGAGGGCTACTCGGTGGTGTTGGCGAGTGATGGCGAAATGGCGCTGCAACAGGTCTTCGACTATCAGCCCCAGCTCATCATCACCGATATTGGAATGCCCCATCTGGATGGCTATTCGCTGATTCAAAAGGTGAGACAACATCCCGCCTTTCGGCTGTTGCCTGTGATTTTTTTGACGGCCCACAACGCCATGCAGGATCGCATCCGGGGCTACCAGGTGGGCTGCGATGCCTATCTACCCAAGCCCTTTGACCTGCAAGAAATTGGGGCGATTGTGCGAAATTTGCTGGAGCGATCCCAGTTAATTCAGTCCGCCTGGATTCAGCAGGTGGCGCTGCAAACTGCCCAGCAGCGGGCCATGCAGGCCGCAGGGCAAACCTGGGAACGCGACGGCCCAGCGGGAACCATGGCCCCACCGCCGCCCCCCTATATGCCCCCGCCGGATTTAGGCCCAGACCTCACCCCCCGCGAACAGGATGTGCTGATTTTGCTCTCCGATGGGCTCTCCAATGCCCAGATTGGGGATCGCCTCTTCCTCAGCCCGCGCACTGTGGAAAAGTACGTCAGCAGTCTCCTCCGCAAAACTGACACCAGCAACCGCTCCGAACTCCTCCGTTTCGCCATCAGCCATCACCTAGTCAGCTAGGACATCTCCTTACGATATGCGAAGATCCCAGGGTTCTTCGACCCAGGGGCTAGGATCGGGAGAACATACCGAGGGAGAACCCTGGGATCTAGACCTGGGAGGTGCATAACCATGGCCAATGCTGTTGAGACCCAACTGAACACTGGAACCGTGGTTTCGGTGCGGGGCAGTGTGGTGGATGTACGGTTTCCTCGGCACCTGCCCAGTTTTCTCAACCAGCTCAATGCTGGAGAAGAGGGCCAGGTGATTATCGAAGTAGTGGCCCACTTAAACGCGGAGGTGGTGCGCGGCATTGCCCTCACCCCTACGTCCGGTCTGGGGCGAGGGGCGACCGTGGTGGATCAGGGCCATCCCTTGCAGGTGCCCGTGGGGCCATCGCTGCTGGGCCGCATGTTTAACGTGTTTGGCGCACCCGTGGATCAGCAAGCGCCGCCCACCGATGTGACCTGGCGATCCATTCACCAGCAGGCGGTGCCCCTGGTGCGGCAGTCCACCGAGTCGGAAATTTTGGAGACAGGCATCAAGGTTATCGACGTGCTGGCCCCCATTGAGCGGGGCGGCAAGGCGGGCCTATTTGGCGGGGCCGGGGTGGGCAAAACGGTGCTGATCACCGAGATGATCCACAACATGGTGAGCCAGCACCAGGGCATCAGCCTATTTTGCGGCATTGGCGAACGCAACCGGGAGGCGGAGGAACTCTACCGCGAAATGCAGGCGGCGGGGGTGCTAGACCACACGGTGATGCTGTTTGGCCAGATGAACGAACCTCCGGGGGCGCGGTTTCGGGTGGGCCATGCGGCGCTGACCATGGCGGAATATTTCCGGGACGAGGCCCATCAGGATGTGCTGCTGCTGATCGACAACATCTTCCGCTTCATCCAGGCGGGGCAGGAGGTGTCGGGATTGATGGGGGAACTGCCCTCGCGGGTGGGCTATCAACCGACCCTGGCCACGGAACTCGCCGCCCTACAAGAGCGCATCTCCAGCACCACCACCGGGGCGATCACCTCCGTCCAGGCGGTTTACGTGCCCGCCGATGACTTTACCGATCCCGCCGCTGTCCACACCTTCGGCCACCTGTCCGCCTCCATTGTGCTGTCGCGTAAGCGGGCCAGCGAGGGCTTTTACCCAGCGGTAGATCCCCTGCGGTCTAGCTCCAAAATGCTGATGCCCGCTATCGCCGGACAGCGCCACTACGAAATCGCCCTGGCCGTGCGCCAAACCCTCGCCACCTACGAAGAACTCAAAGATATGATCGCCATGCTGGGGATGGCGGAACTGTCGGCGACGGATCGCCAAATCGTCTACCGTGCCCGACGGCTAGAGCGCTTCCTCACCCAGCCCTTTTTCTCCACCGAGCAATTTACTAGCAAACCCGGTCGCATGGTGCATCTAGAAGCGGCCCTCGACGGCTGCGACCAAATCCTCAACGATGCCTTTGCCGATGCCCCCGAAAGTGTCCTCTATATGATCGGAGACATCACGGAGGCGAAGCCATGACCTACGCTAACGTAGCGGTCTCGGATTCAATGCCCCCACGTCTAACCTCAGCGGATTGCGAAAGCGCTCTTTTGTCACAGTCTGGCCCTCACCCTAAATCCCTCTCCCCAAGGACTACTGTGCATACACATCTTGTTTTTATGCCGCAAGTCCTTGGAGATCCCCCTAAATCCCCCTTAAAAAGGGGGACTTTGACTCCGGTTCCCCCCTTGCTAAGGGGGGCTAGGGGGGATCGATACCCGATATCGTCTACGTCAAGGGCTTATGTGTACAACGCAGCCCTAAGGGAGAGAGACGTTACAAGCCATTTCTATCTCCCCTCTCCCCGTGGGAGAGGGGCTGGGGGTGAGGGCTAATGCACCTAATCCTGATGCAGCCCACAGAAATTTTGGTGGATCAACCCATCGCCAAGCTCACTGCCGAGGGCCACAACGGCGAATTTTGTCTGCTGCCCAACCATGTCGATATCGTAGCGGCCCTGGTGCCCAGCATCCTTGCCTTTGAGCTGGAGAGCGGTGAAGAGGTGCTGTGGGCCGTGGATGAAGGGCTGTTGGTCAAACAAGGCTCCACGGTACGGGTGGCCGTGCGCCATGGTGTACCGGGTGATTCCCTCGAAACCCTGCAACAGGCTGTCCGGCAGCGATTTCAAATCCTGGAAGAACGGGAAGCCCAGGCCCGCAGTCGGCTCTCCAAACTAGAATCCAGCTTCTTGCGCGAATTCATCGACCTCGGAGGCACCCCATGAGTCCCCATCCCCCGCCCCATTCTTCGCCCAACTCCGACCGTCCAGACCGTGACGCCTTTGAAAAACAAGTCCGGGATAAATCCCAGCGTCGGGCGCAGGCTCGGCGGGAGGGAGATCGCAGCCTATGGGCCAGCTTGGGACTGGTGGGCATGGTGGGCTGGTCGGTGATGGTGCCCCTGCTGCTGGGCATTGCCCTCGGTCGCTGGATTGACCATCGCTGGCCCAGCCCCTATTCTTGGACGCTGATGCTGCTATTTGTCGGAGTTGCCCTCGGCTGCTGGAACGCCTGGTACTGGATTCAAAAAGAGCAAGAACCGTAGAGCCCTAACCCGAAGACTCACCTAAAACTCCACACCTGAAATTCCACACCTAGAATAAAATCACGCCGATTCTGTAAGATTCGATGACTCAATCCCTTGCCATTACCGACTATATTGACAGTCTTGCAGAAGCGGAGACCCGGTTTGGTCTATCTTACCGATCCGATCCAGGTTTTTTTGTGGAATGGCGAACAGAATTTCCTCCGCTCACAACCGCCGAACAGCAGCGGCTCGATCTCATCAAACAACGCTATCTCTATCATCGGCAGTTCGGTCATTTACTCGAAGGCGGCGTGAATTTTATTGTGGTTGCTCCACTCCTGGAGCTTGCAGGCTTCTACGATGCGCCCTTCCGATTACGCTCTGAAGCATCCATTCGCATCGAACTTGAGGATGACGACGATAAAATCTACCAAGGCCGCATTGATAGCTTAATTGTGCAGGAAAAGCTGTGGATTGTTTTGGTAGAAGCAAAACGTCCCTCCTTTAGTATTGATGTTGCGCTGCCCCAAGCCTTGGCCTACATGGTGGCTAATCCGGCTCCAGAATCACCCACCTTTGGGATGGTCAGCAACGGAGCTTATTCCATGTTTTTGAAACTGTATGGTCAACAGTATGAATTTTCTGATGACTTTTCCTTGAATCGTCAACAGAATGAACTCCATCGTGTTTTGCAAATTCTGAATCATCTGAAGACCCTGAGCTAAACCAAATATTAATTTTAGTAATGAGGAGCACCATGGACTTTTCTATTAACACCTTACTGGCTGATTTCGCTGTTTTTCCTGTTGGTTTTGTCCTAGGGCTTTTGTACTTCAGTTGCCTATGGTTCACCGTGCAGCGCATGGCTACCAGTCGGCATCCCATCTTGCTGATGGTGGGCAGTAGTTTGGCGCGAATTGTCTTAGCCCTGCTGGGATTTTATCTGCTGGTTGGGGGCCACTGGGAACGGCTGTTGATCGCCATGGTGGGCTTTCTGATGGCCCGCACCCTACTGGTGGCCCGCTGGCGACCCCAGGCCGCCCTAGGCGATTGGGGCGAGGAGGATTGACCGTAACCTCGCTTAACACTTAGCCAACCGAAAGAAGGGCATGGGCGATACTGAAACTAATGCCCTGAGCCGTGGCCCATGGAAATCAGCCCTGACAGCCTTATTTATTTCGAGCGATTACCCCTGGTGATCAACGCCACCCTAGTGTTTACCTGGTTTACCATGGCGCTGCTAGTGGTGGGGGCGGCGGTGGTGACCCGACGGTTGACGGTGGTGCCGCCGTTGCCCACCTGGCAAAACCTACTGGAAATGGTGGTGGAGGGCATCTACGACCAAATTCGGGACATTACCCAACAGGATCCAGAGCCCTACTTTGATTTTGTGGGCACCTTGTTTTTGTTCATCGTTACCTCCAATGTGCTGGCGGCGGTGCCGGGATATCAAGCCCCCACGGGGTCGCTGTCTACCACCACGGCCTTAGCAATCTGTGTGTTTGTAGCGGTGCCTGTTTACGGTATTCGTAGTCAGGGTCTAGGTCGCTATCTAAAAAGTTACCTAGAGCCCACGCCGATTATGTTGCCCTTTCAAATTGTTGGAGAATTTTCCCGTACCTTGGCCCTAGCGGTGCGGCTCTTTGGCAACATTATGAGCGGCAATTTGTTGGTGGCTATTTTGCTATCCTTAGTGCCCCTGTTCGTGCCCGTGGTGATGCAGATTTTGGGGCTTGTGTTTGGCCTCATCCAAGCCTACGTGTTTGCGGTATTGGCCTTGGTCTATTTGGCATCGGCCACCGCTGTTCAGCAAGGCCATTCCCGTTCTACCCAGGAGATATCCCATGACTGATCTCGCGTTAATTGGAGCAGTATCCATCGCCACGGCAGGAATCACCATCGCCATTGGAGCCATTGGCCCCGCCATTGGGGAGGGGATGGCGGTAGCCCGCGCCCTGGGAGCCATTGCCCAGCAGCCCGATAAAACCAATACCATCACCCGCACCCTGTTTGTGGGCTTGGCCATGGTAGAATCCACCGCCATTTACTGCCTGGTGGTATCGATGATTTTGCTGTTTGTGAATCCGTTCTGGAACTACTTTTTGGGGAACTAACGGTGTTAATTAACGGGTTCACAGTGTTTGCCCAAATTGTCAACTTTCTCATCCTAGTAGCGCTACTGCGCTGGGTGCTCTACAAGCCGATTTTTAAGGTATTAAATCAGCGGCAAAAGGGGCTAGAGGAACGCTGGCAAGGGGCAGAACAGCTTCAGACGGAGGCCCAACAGGCGCTTTTGGCCTATCAACAGCAGCAGCAGGATTTGGCAGACCAGCGGCAGACCCTACTGGCGGCGGCGCGGGCCGAGGCGGAACAGGAACGACAGCGGCAGATCATCCAAATTCGCCAGGAGGCCGCTGACCAACGGGCCGATTGGCAGGCGGATCTGCACCAAGCCCAGCAGGCCTTTTTGCTCAACCTGCGCCAACAGGTGATGCAGCAAACCACAGCCATTGCCCGTCGAGCCTTGGCAGACCTGGCCAATGCGGATTTAGAGCGGCAAATGGTGGCGGTGTTTTGCGACCATCTGCGCCACCTGCCCGCCGATCAGCACCAAACCCTGGCCCAATCTCTGGCTGAACCCATAGCAGTACGCAGCAGCTTTGGCCTCTCCGCCGACCTCCAACAGCAGGTAATCGACACCCTCCAGGCCACCTTTGGCCAGGTTCCCCCGGTGGAGTTCGCCACCGTTCCCGACCTGATCTGCGGCATTGAACTACGACTGGCAGGGCAGGAGATCGTCTGGAGCCTCGACACCTACCTCACCACCCTAGAACAACACCTTGCCGCCGCCCTCACCCAAACAGACCTAGCCGAGAAGCCCCTCACCAACCCAGGACTCACGACAGAAGATCCCTCCCAACCCCCAATAACCAATAACCAATAACCCATCCCCCATGACCACCACCCAGTCCATCCAATCCACCTGCACCAACGCTCAGACCATCTTTGATCAAGTCTTGGCCGACTATCACCCTAGCCTCACCCTGCGGGAAACGGGACAGGTGCAGTCGGTGCGTCCCGGCATTGCCCGTGTAACGGGGTTGCCGGGGGTGCGGGCCGATGAACTGGTGAGTTTTCCCGGTGCGGGGCCAGGGCAACCGCCGCTGTTGGGCATTGCCTTTAATTTGGATCCCGATGAAGTGGGGGTGATTTTGCTGGGCGACAGCCCCGACCTCCAGGCGGGGGATACGGTCTACCGCACCGAGCGGGTGATGGATGTGCCCGTGGGGGAGGGGCTGCTGGGGCGGGTGGTAACGGTGATGGGCGAACCCCTAGATGGCCGAGGCCCGTTGAATTTGGCCGAACGGCATCCGGTGGAACGGGAGGCTCCCGCTATTCTTGACCGGGCTCCGGTGACGGTGCCCCTGCAAACCGGGCTAAAGGTGGTGGATGCGCTGATTCCCATCGGGCGGGGCCAGCGGGAACTCATCATCGGCGACCGCCAAACCGGGAAAACCGCCATCGCCATCGACACCATCCTCAACCAGCGGGACACGGGGGTGATCTGCATCTACTGCGCCATTGGCCAGCGATCCGCCGCCATCGCCAAGGTAATCGCCACCCTGCGAGACCAGGGGGCCATGGACTACACCATCGTCGTCGTTGCCGCCGGACAGGATCCCCTCGGTCTGCAATACATCACCCCCTACGGAGCCACCACCATGGGGGAATACTTCATGGCCCAGGGCCGCGATGTGTTGGTCATCTACGACGACCTCACCCACCACGCCCGCACCTACCGGGAACTCTCTCTGCTACTGCGCCGCCCCCCCGGTCGGGAAGCCTATCCCGGCGACATTTTCTACCTCCACTCTCGCCTACTAGAACGGGCCACCCACCTCAGCCCAGACCTCGGCGGTGGCTCCCTCACCGCCCTGCCGATCATCGAAACCCAGGCCCAAAACCTCTCGGCCTACATTCCCACCAACCTGATTTCCATCACCGATGGCCAGATTTACCTGTCCCCGGAACTGTTCCAAAAAAGCATCTTCCCCGCCGTGGATGTGGGCAAATCTGTGTCTCGCGTGGGCGGCAAAACCCAACTGCCCGCCTACCAATCCGTAGCCGGAGACCTGCGCCTCGCCTACGCCCAATTCCAAGAGGTGGAAGTCTTCGCCCGCTTTGGCACCCAGCTCGATGACCAAACCCGCCGCACCCTAGAACGGGGCCGCCGCATCCGGGCCGTCCTCAAACAGCGCCAGTCTCAACCCCTGGCCGCCGCCGAACAGATTGCCATCCTCTTTGCCGTCACCAGCGGCCTCCTGGATGCCGTCCCCCTCGACCAGATCGACGAGGCCCAACAACGCCTTGCCGCCGCCATCGCTCAGGATCTCCCCGACCTCTGGGCCACCATCCACCGAAGCCAACCCCTCACCCCCACCGACCTCGAAACCCTCACCACCACCCTCTCCCAATTCCTCATATGACCGCTGAATGATGATCGTGTGGTGACTATCCATCGTCTACGATCCACTCCTCTCCTTGCCCATTTGGATACATCTCAATTTTGAACGTTCAATTATACTAAATCCGGCTTACTTACCCCCGGTATCAGCGGACGAGAAGACCTTGCTTCTACCGTTTGCGGGGTAATACAAATCCGACATGAAGTTGAGCATAATAGGGGATGACGTTCGAGAGGGTAGAGAGGATGGCCCGCCCCTTCGTGATTGAGGTGGCTGAAAGCGAAACCTTTCTGGAGAAAAGCCTGAAGCAGGCGAAAACGGGATTTCGCAAAGAGCGGTTGCAGATGCTGTGGTGGATCAAAACCAACCAAATCCGGTATCGGCAGGAGATAGGTGAGCGGTTGGGACGCAGCCCAGCGACGATTAGCCGCTGGCTGTCGTTGTACCGTCAAGGGGGCTTAGCCACTCTGCTGGAGGAAAAGAAAGCGCCCGGAGCGGTGCCCCAGATTCGGGGAGAGGTGCTGGAGAAATTGAAGCACCGTCTCGCGTCGGAAGAGGGCTTTCGCAGTTATGGGGCGATTGTGGACTGGTTGGAGCAGGAGTGTGGTCTGACGGTGCACTACGAGACGGTGCGGAAATTGGTGAGCCATAAACTGCAAGCCAAACTCAAGGTGCCCCGTCCCCGGAGCGTAAAGCCGTCTCCAGAGGCGATAGCGACGTTTAAAAAAACCTCAGTCTCGCCCTGATGGCCCTGCAATCGATGCTGAACCTGCCCACGATTCGGTATCTGGTGCAGGACGAAAGCCGGATTGGGCGCAAAACCGAGACGGGTCGAGTGATTACCGCCAAGGGCGTCAAGCCCATTGCCAAGGTAGATTGGCCCCGGGAAGCCTTCTGGCTCTATGGGGTGGTTGACCCGGTCAGTGGATGGCACTGGAGCCAAACCCACCCCCATCTAAATCAGACCCATTTCCAGCAATTCCTCGATGA
>NZ_JACJRS010000033.1 GCF_014697375.1 Phormidium sp. FACHB-1136 | reverse complement strand
CTCTACTTTTGCCTAAATTCATCGCCGCTAAGCTTAACCCCTTGCCCCCTCAGGTCTCCCAAAGCTTAGTAACTTAGTACCCCTGTCCAGAACTTATGACTGTCCAGTAAACAAAAATGAATCGATGGATAGGAAGAGTTCTGCTCTGTGACAGTTCCTAAAGAGTGTTTTCAGGGTTGGAATATTGTTGGGAAAAGCTCCACCATGAGATCTATGACCTAGGGAGAAATATAGCGGTTCCTGATCGAATGAAGTACAGGAGGATCCTTGCTGGATAAGGGTTACAGGTCTCTGTACGTACCTCATGCCACCGAGAACCGCTATAGGTTAAACAACAAATCTGAAATCCTTAATGCCACCATAATTGTTTGCCCGCGCTTGGCGACGGGTAAAAGCTCCAACGGAGGGGTTGCCTTCGGGATGGATAACTCCAGCGGCTTGTTCCCATAGCTCTCGTGCAACCGCTGAGATACGATATTCTCGTTGATCGATCATTTGTATATGGTACCAGGATACAGCCTCGCATTCTGGGCACCAAAACCCTTCAATCCACTCATTATCTAGCTTAACAGCAGTTTCCGTGGCGATCAGCATGAGGGCGACCCGGCGGCTGACACCGCGCTGGCGTAGTTGCTCTGGGGATTCGGTATAGAGCCAATATTTGCGACTAGCGCTATCTAAATAACAGCCGTGATCGGGACAGTAAATCTGACGACGCTTAGAACGCTTACGGTTGCGATTACATCGCTTTTCGCTTTCAAGTTTACCCATAGGTACCATCCTTTTTAGAAACGTTGTATCATCAATCACCTGATCAGCCTAGGCAATAATCTGATTGTTTTCTAACCTGGCTGGCGCTAGGGGGAGAACCTTGTCCTTGGGTTGATATTCAGGGATGAGGGCTTGGAGGTATTTCCGAATTGCCATCATGTCGCCTGTTTGGGCCGCCTGAAGTAGTTGATCTATGTACCGATGAAGATCACCGATGTTACCATCGTAGTCCTGGGCCATAAATATCTTTGGATGCTTCGTAGGCATGGCTTTCTTTCGATCAATTAAAAGCTCTTCATATAGTTTTTCCCCAGGGCGAAGCCCAGTTATCTTAATAGGTATATCTATCTCCGGTAGTAAACCACTCAAATAAATCATTTGTTTAGCTAAATCATAGATTTTGACTGGTTTACCCATATCTAATAGAAAAATTTCGCCCTGACCTCCCATGGCACCAGCTTGAATCACCAACCGAGCTGCCTCTGGAATGGACATGAAGTAGCGGGTCACCTCGGGGTGGGTTACCGTAATTGCCTTGCCTGCCCTAATTTGATCGGTAAATCGTGGTACTACCGATCCGGTACTGCCTAACACATTGCCAAATCGAACAATACTAAACCGGGTCGTTGTGCTGCTACTGGCTATGGATTGTAGGATCAGTTCCGCTACTCGCTTGGTTGCTCCCATCACATTGGTAGGACGTACCGCCTTATCTGTCGAAATTAAGACAAAGGTATTGATGGCATGGTCAAGAGCCGCCTCAGCCACAATGCGGGTTCCTAGAATATTGTTTATCACTGCCGCCCCGGCATTATGCTCCACTAAGGGGACATGTTTATAGGCAGCAGCATGATAAATCGTATTCACCCTATGCTGCGTGAGAACAGCCCTTAGACGAGCCGGATCGGTGACCGATCCTAGATAGGGGAGGCAAGCTAAATCTGGGAACGTTTCGCTGAGCTCTAGATCAATCTGATAGAGGGCAAACTCATTGAGTTCATAGAGGATGAGCTGTTGTGGCTTTTGTCGAGCAATCTGACGACAGAGTTCTGACCCAATAGATCCACCAGCCCCGGTGACCAGGACGACTTTTCCCCTAATATCAGCAGCCAAAAGTGATTCATCGGGTAACACCTCATCGCGGTTTAAGAGATCCTTAACGCTGACCGAGAGCAATGTGTTAATTCCCGTCTGGCCCGACACAATTTCCTCTAGGGTCGGCACTGTTTTTACGGTCACTGGCAGAGAGGCTAGGGAATTCAGGATCGTCGCTTGCTCTGATCTGGAGATGGATGGCATGGCGAGTAGCAACGTCTCCACCCCATAATCACCGATCAGTTTCGGCAAAAAAACGGGATTGTATACCATAATGCCACCGACTAGGTGTGACTGTATTTGTGGATTATCGTCCACAAAGGCGACAATCTTAAACTCACGACCTGCGGATAGGGTTTTAGCCAATTGTGAACCTGCCATGCCCGCACCATAGATAATCAGGGGCTTTCTAGGATGGTGGATAGATTCGGCATAAACCAGAAATCGCGCTAAAGATCGAATCCCCAGAACTAGCAGGAACGTCCAGACGAAATCATTCACCCAGAGCACGAAGGAGTAGGCTGGGTAGGTCATGACTACCAACAGAATGCCAAAGAGTAAGCTCGATAGAACAACCCCTTTCCAAAGCAGTTCAGAGCTGATGTACTTCAGGACAGATCGATGGAGTCCTACGGCATAAAACACCAAGGTTTTCACTAGCACACTACCCAAGAACAATAACCTGTAGACCGACAGTTCACTGAAGAGCAACAGAGAGTGCTGTGTCAGAGAAAGGGCAATATAGAGGGCTAGGATAATGGCCAACACATCAGTCAACCAAAGCATATAGAGCTTGGCTCGACGGGGAAGATCAGCTAACTTGCGAAATAAACCCATGGATTACCTGCCTGCACCTAAATCGACGCCATTGGCCACTAGGCCCAGGATAGACGTTTGCGACGTTGTGCGAAAATCCCTGACCGCGTCATTGACGAGATCTCGATTCGTTTGACCTATCCTGATAACAAGCAATAAACCGTCGGCGTGGTAGCTCACAAGTTTAGTAGCAGCCTCATTGAGGGATCCTGAAGTGTCAAGAATAATCAAATCATAGTCAGTTCGGCATTTTTTCAGGCATCGATCAAAATCGGAGTTGCTCCACAGACCTGTCGATAAGACCATGTCCTGATCGGCAAACTGCAACAGATCAAGGTTGCCATTATCGAGGAGGGGCTTCACCGTCGGCCCTAGTCCTTCATTAGCAGTGAACGCCTTGTGTGGAGTCTCTAGACCAAATAGCGATCCAAGCTGAGGATGGACTAAATCGCAGTCTACCAGCAACACTCTCCGACCTGCCTTGGCCGAGGCAAGGGCTAGGTGGCAGGCTGCCGTTGTTTTCCCTTCTCCCGCTGCTACCGAGGAGATGGCGACCACTTGAATTGACCGATTGGCACTGAGTAAACGGAGGTTAGCACTTAGATCCTGAAACGCCGCTTCAAACCGAAGCTGATCTAAAGAGAAATGTGATGACCTAGGATTAGCCTGACGTCGAACGTCAGACTGAGCCATAGGAAGTGCGAGGGAGCCCGCCATTGTGTGGGCCAAGTTAGCCTGAGTTTGATGTATCAAAGGCAGCAGACGGCGGGCCTTGGGCACAGAGGCCAAAATGGGAAGCCCAGTATCTTCGCCGACATGATCTGGGCCATGGTAAGAACGATCTAGCATTTCTAGCAGGAAAACGGTGCCTAAGCCCAGCACTGTGCTGCCGACTAAGGCGATCACTAAGCCCCGGACAAGACGACTTTCTGGCTCCAGAGGCTTGCTTAGGTCATAGCCTGAGACAATGATCCAGGGATTGGTTTCGGCTTCTAGCTGGAGTTTCAACTCCTGCTGGGCGGCTAGCAGCCCTTGTAGGGCGGCCTCTGAGAGAGCTAGATTACGTTCAATTTCTCTAAAGTTACTGCCGAGGTTGACTAAGTTGTCGAGCTGGTCAGACAGCGTCCCGTAGAGTTGGGATAGAGATTGGTATTGAACTTCTAGAACTTGAATTTGGTTGATTGCTGAGACCAGTTCCTTGGCCAAATCACGACCAATGGAGCCCTGGTAGCCTAGCGTTTGCGGGGTGACGCGACCAGCGGAAGTGACGGCACTACCCAAGTTTCGCTCCACCTCTGCTTCGAGGAGCGGTAGTAATTGTCGCTGTTTGTCCTGAAGCGCCTGAATCATCGGTGTATCAGCTCTGAACCGGGCCGATTCCACCGCAATTTCACTTTCCAGTTCTCGGTATTGAGTCAACAAACTTTGATACACCGGAGACTCACTCAAGTTGGCGACCAAGATTGCCTCCGCTGGCTGTAGACCTACCTGATTTCGGAGATTATTGTATTTTTCCAAGGTCGTCTCAATGGTAATTCGAGTGTTTTGTTGCTCTAGCAAAACTTCACTACGACGAGTTTCTAGAGCCTCACTAGCTGACTTGAGATCCAGAATTTGGTTTTGCCCCTGGAACTGAAGCAAAGATGCCTGCGTACTCGCCACCTCCTGGCGCTGCACCGCCACCTGGGCATTCAGATCGTTGAGTCGCCGGATGAGGGACATCTGCTGGGTTTCGGTGCTGTAGTTAACGTAGACCGTTTGCAGCTCAGAAATCACTCTGTCCACCAGATCTGGATCCTTGGAACGAAATGACACCTCCAAAATCTTAGATAGCTCCACTTGCTCAACTGTTAGATCTTCCAGTAGTGCCCCATGTCCAAATTCTGGATCCTCAGTCTGTGCCCGCGCCGCCTCGACAACCGGTTCCAGAACAAGCTCACTCTGTAGGACGGCAATCAGACTGCTGTAGTCAGCCCCTCCAGCCCCTCTCGGTAGGGCAACCCCAGCTAAGCCAGCCCCTCCAGCGAGGGCGGCTAGACCGGAAGAGGCAGATTCACGTCCCGTAAGCTTATCGAGGGGCTCTATGGCCATGGAGAAGGATCGTTCATAAACCGGGGGGCGGCTTACATAAAAAGCTAATAGCCCGACAAAAGTGGCCGTGGTTACTCCCAATAGGGGAAGCCAGCGCCGTTTGAGAGCGGCAAACAGATCGCGGAGTTCAATTTCGTCGTCTGGCTCAGTGCGATAGGCATCCAGATTAGGGCTGACGACTAATTGTGGATAGTCGCGATTGCCATTGGCTGCTGGCTCGATATGTTTCAAATCTTCCATGACCCTGCCTAAGAACCTATCGCCGAGCTAAAAACCAAATAGTCGAATGAAAGTAGAAACTCCGACAAAAGGGGCCAGTAGGACGTTCAACCAGTCAGTAGTCCGAGCAATGGTAGTACGTCGCACGATCACCACATCATCGGATATCAGGATAGGGTTGTTTTGATCGTTGGGTGGCGCAGAGAGATCCACGTCGTAGGTTTGTCGCAGGACGGTGCCATCTCGGTTTAGGCGCACGAGTTCTACGGAGGAGGATTGTACCCTGGGGTTATCTAGCCCTCCAGCAGCCAAGATGGCTTGGTTCAGACTAGCATTGACTGGCAATTCGATACTGCCGCCCTGGGATACCTCCCCTACCACCTGCACCATAATCTTATCGGGCGAGAAATTGGCAGTGGCAATCCTGATCAGTTCCTCTGGAGGAGCCGTGGCAACGGATACAATCACCCTATCCCCATCCCGCAACCGAATATCTTGATCCAAGTCTCCTGCCTGAATTAAATCCCACAGGTTCGCTTCCAAAACCGTAGGTTCCCCCGTGAGGGTAGGTCGAATGACCTGGACTCGGCGCACATCGGCCTGTTCAGTCACTCCCCCAGCACCTTGGATGACCTGGGTCAAGGTTGGCCAACTAAGACTAGATCCGTCGCCGGAGCCAGTCGGGGTAAACTCAATATCATAGGATCCTGGTCTCCTAACCTCCCCCGCCACCGCCACTCTCACGGGACGAGGGGACTCTAGGGTCACCGTCACCTGGGGCGGGCGGGTCAGCATGGGGGCATAGCGCTGGGTTAGAAGACTGGTCGCCTCTAGGAGCGTCATACCCTGGACATCTACGTCGCCGAGCAACGGGATGCTGAGGGTGCCATCCACCAGAACGGTGTAGGAGGCGCTAAATTCGGGCACATTAAACACATCTACCTGGACTTGATCCCCCGCTCCAAGCACATAGGCATCCCGTTGACCCAAAGACGGCGAATGAGGGGTACTACCGACTATTGGCTGGGGGGCTGGCGATGGCGCTTCGCGTGAGCTTTCGGGATCAGCGAAGGGAAGACTGGATTGAGCCAAAGCCTGGGACATAGACAGGGGAAAAAACGCCAGACCAGACAAGGGAAGGGCTGAGAAAAAGAGTCTCCAGTGCATCAGGTAAGTCATCTTGATTTAAGGAAGGAGCTATCTTAAAACCGCTGAAACGCCCTTGAACTTCGATACATTCTACAGGTGACTTGGGGTTTAGCCTAGACTAGCCAGTTGTGAAACTGTCCACCGAGGTTCGGGAACCCTTACGTCAAGAGCCTCTAGGTCTATACGTAGGCCACCTTAAGTATGTCTAGATACTAGCCTAACCGTTATAGATTCACCGTAGATAGAATACTACCCGTCGCTGGGTGAATCAGGGAAAAGTCCTAAAATTCGTTTCGGTTGGCTGGAGGACTGGCTGGAGTGCTCTTGCCCAGGCGACGCAGCCACCAGCCGCCCCCTACGGCTACGATCAGCCATACCCAGCCTGTCAGGGGTTGATATAGCAGGAATCCGCCGACTCCCAGCATGGCACCTAGCAGCAGTAGTAGGGCGGCGAGGGCTTTGAGCAAATCGTAGCTGAGGGATTGGGCGGGCCAGAGTCCGGTGCGCTGGCGTTGTCGTTCCCATCCGGGGCCACCGGGGCGCACTTTGGTGTAGAAGGTATCTAGGGTGTCGTCGCTTTCTGGCGGGGTGGCCAGCATGGCGGTGACCCAGATCACCATCGTAATCAGGGTGGTGGTCAGCAAGCGCAGGCCGAAGTCGGAAATAGTGAGAATGGGTACCACTGTGGTCACCAGGCCGACCAGGAACCCGGCCACCATGGCGGCGAGTTCAGCGGCGGCATTGATCCGCCACCAAAACCAGCGCAGGATTAACACTAGCCCTGGCCCGGTGCCGATGGCAATCACCAAGCGAAATACCGTGGTTACGTCCTGAGAATAGAAGGCTGCCACCGCACCCAGGGCCGTCACCAGTACCGAGGCCAGTCGCCCCGCCAAGACCAGTTCTGATTGGGAAGCTTCTGGACGCAGGAACCGCCCGTACAAATCGTTGGTTAAGTAGGAGGCACCCCAGTTGATTAGGGTGGAGACTGTGCTCATGAAGGCGGCAATTAGCGAGGCCACCACCAGACCCAGCAGCACCGGGGGCAGAAAGTCCAGCATGAGCATGGGGTAGCCCAGTTCTCGGTCGTCTAGGTTGGGATAGATCACCACCGCCGCCAGGGCCACAATCACCCAGGGCCAGGTGCGGATGACGTAGTGGAGGATGTTGAAAAACCAGGCGGCTTTTTCCGCTTCGGCTTCGTCCTTGGCGGCGGCGAGGCGCTGGATGAATTCCCCTCCGCCATCACTGCGACGAAAGGCCCACCATTGCAGGGTGACGTAGGCCAAAAAGGTGCTGACGCTGATACCTGCGGTTTCGCTCCAGCGGTACCAGCCCCCCTCATCGGCACGTTCCAAGGGCACAAAGGCCAGCAGATCGGTGCCGCCCACGGCTTTGACCTGTTCCACCAAGCTCCCCATGCCGCCGAGGTTGGTCACCGCCACCACCGCCACGATCATCGCCCCCAGCAGGGCCAGAAAGAACTGGAAAAAGTCTGTGGCCACCACGCCCCACAAGCCCGAAAAGCCCGCATAGACCAACACCAAGACGCTAACGCCGATGACGCTGAGCAGTTTAAGGCTCTCCCCCGGTTCTACACCCACAGACTGCCATAGTTGTAGGGCATCGATCACCTTCACCATGGCCAACATGGCGTAGCCAATGCCGATGCAGTTGATCGGCACCGCAAACAAAAAGGCTTTCACCCCCCGCAGCCACGCCGCCATGGGGCCGCCATAGCGCAGTTCCGTTAGTTCGGCATCGGTGATGATTTCCGACCGCCGCCACAGCCGCGCAAAGACATAAATCATCACCACATGGGCGATGCCAAAGCTCCACCATTCCCAGTTGCCCGCAATGCCGCGATTGCCCACCACCCCGGCAATGTAGAGGGGCGTATCGATGGAGAACGTGGTAGCGGCCATGCTGGTACCCGCCAGCCACCAGGGCAGAGATCGCCCCGACACAAAAAAATCCACCAGGCTACCAGAGGCTCTGCGGCCCAGATACAGGCCCAGGCCGAGGGAAAACACCAAGTAGACCACCACAATGGCCCAGTCAATCCAAATCACAGGGGATACCGTCAAACACCGCTGTTATCTTGCCATACCCCCAGAACCCTGGGCCTAATTCACCGATTTTGGATCTTGGCCATAGGCTTGCCATGCCAGATCCACCAAGCCATTGACGATGGCGGCGGCCACCACCGCACTGCCCTTGCGGCCATCAATCCGCACATGGGGAATCATCGTGTCTTGCAGCCGATCCTTAAGCACAGCGGTGTCTAGGAATCCGGCAGGTGTGCCAACGACTAGGGCAGGACGCACTTTTTGGGTTTCAATCAAATCCACCAGGGTCGCCAGGGCTACCTCCGAGTCCCCCACGACAAAAATAGCCTCCGGATAGCGCAGGGCCAAGGTTTCAATGCCCCAAGCGGCTTGACTTCTGCCCTTCTGGGGACGGGTGAGGGCGTCCATGCTGCAATAGACCGGGTTAGCAAAGGTAGCCTGGATGGCTGGGGTGATGCCCACCTGCACCATGGGAACGTCCACCACAATGGTAGTGCGGGCGGCTAGGGCAGCGGCCCCCGATTGCAGGGCTTGGTCAGAAAACCGGACGTGGGCCACGTAGTCAAAATCTGCGGTGGCATAGATCACTCGACGCACAATCTCGTATTCTGCCGGGGAGAAGCCATGGTCGCCAATTTCGTTGTCAATGACTCGCAGGCTTTGGGCGTCGGTGACATGCCATTCCATGAATCTGTCCAGACTGCATAAATTCTGTAGCTACCATAGCTCACTTTAGGCCGTAGAAAACCCGATATTTCGCCACTGTAACGCCGATTTGTCTAGCTTCCTAGCCCTTGGGGTCCCGGCGTTAACGACCTCCCCTCCAGCCTCCTTTTCGGCGTCTGGTGATCGCCTCACCCACCGCTATGATAAAGCCATGCGATCCTAGGCCACCGCCATGGTACAAGCCGACCTCTACAAAAACCTCCCCACCAGCGACGAGCTGCTCGACTCCGACGATACCCCCGTTGACGACGAAGACCAGAATCTTTTACCCAACTACCTACTCTTTTTGCTGAAACTTATCTGGGCCGACCGCCAAGACTGGTACTTTGGCGTGGATATGGGCATTTACCACACCACAGGGGGGGACTACCGCGTTCCGGTGATTCCCGATGGCTTTTTGGCCCTCGGCGTGCCCCGTCGCAAGCCCGGTCAGCGCTTCCGCAGAAGCTACGTACTCTGGGAAGAAGCCGACACCGTTCCGAATCATGGCCCTGGAGATGGTGTCCTGAGTCCGGGCGGGGAGTACGTCGAGAAAATGGCTATCTACGCCAACCTCGGCGTTCTGTACTACGTCATCTACAACCCGGAATACTGGGGACGCGACAAGCACCAGCCCTTCGAGGTCTACAAACTCATCGACGGTGAGTATCAACTGCAACGGGGTGAACCCTAATGGATGCCAGAGGTCGGCCTCGCCATCGGTCGGGCGCAGGGGCTTCTAGGCGGCGAGATTCGCGAGGTACTCACCTGGTTTGATGCCGAGGGCAACCGCTATCCGTCCGCCGAAGAAAAAGCCCTAGAACTGGAAGCCCAGGCCCAGACGTACCAAATCCAGGCCCAGCAAGAACGTCAGGCCCGTCTAGGGGCCATTCAACCGCTCCATCAACGGGGGCTCTCGGCGGTGGAAATCGCGACGATTCTGAGCTTGTCTGTGGATGAGGTTGAGCAGGCGATTCGCCCTAGTGAAACAGCCCCCCCAGCCTAGGAATGCTGCCGTTTGATGGCCATGGCCATGGCTTTTTCGGTAGACAGAATGGCCTGCTGAATTTCGTCGGCACTCACGTTCAGCGGGGGCACAAAGCGCACCACCTGGGGGCCAGCCGGGACGAGTAGCAAGCCTTCGCCCATGGCCGCTTTCACAATATCCACAGACTTGATCGAGCTTTCGGGTTGCAGCACTAGGCCATTGATCAGCCCCCAGCCGCGAACCTGTTCCAGCACGTTTGGATACTGCTGAATCAGGCGTTGCAGCCCTAGGCGCAGTTGTTCGCCCCGTTGTTGCACATTCTCTAGCAGGTTTTCGGCTTCTAGGGTTTGGCAGACGGTGAGACCCACTTTGCAGGCGAAGGGATTGCCGCCAAAGGTGCTGGCGTGGTCGCCCGGTTCAAACACATCGCAGGAGGCTTTGCAGAGCATGGCCCCGATGGGAATACCGCCGCCCAAGCCCTTGGCCGAGGTGAAGATATCTGGCTCGATG
This sequence comes from Phormidium sp. FACHB-1136, assembly GCF_014697375.1. Taxonomy (GTDB): domain Bacteria; phylum Cyanobacteriota; class Cyanobacteriia; order Phormidesmidales; family Phormidesmidaceae; genus Nodosilinea. The sequence continues at coordinate 45,116 of NZ_JACJRS010000033.1, read as the reverse complement.
CCGAGGTTTTCGTAGCCCCAGAGGGTGCCCGTGCGGCCCATGCCCACCTGCACCTCGTCCAGAATCAGCAGAATGCCCTTTTCGTCGCAAAGTTGCCGAATCCGTTGGAAATAGGCCCGATCCCCCGGACAGACACCCCCTTCCCCCTGAAGCGCTTCCAGCATGATGGCCGCGACCTGGGGCGTTTCGGCATCCAGTTCGGCAATCAGGCTCTCTAGGGCGGCGATATCGTTGTAGGGGACGTAGGCAAAACCGGGCATCAGCGGGTCAAAGTTTTTCTGATACTTGGGTTGCCCGGTGGCGGTGATGGTGGCCAGGGTGCGTCCGTGGAAGCTGGCCTGGGCGGTGATGATCAGCGGGTTGGCGATGCCCCGCTTGGTGTGGGCATATTTACGGGCCAGCTTAATCGCCCCTTCGTTGGCCTCGGCCCCAGAGTTGCAGAAAAACGCCCGATCCGCGCAGGAATGCTCTACCAGCCATTGGGCTAGGGCACCCTGCTCGGGAATGTAGTAGAGGTTGGAGACATGGTGCAGGGTTTGAATCTGCTGGCTAACGGCCTCCACCATGGCGGGGTGGGCATGGCCGAGGGTGCAGGTGGCAATACCCGCCACACAATCTAGGTAGCGACGGCCCTGGTCATCCCACACATAGCTGCCCTTGCCACGGGTGAGGGTGAGGGGAAAGCGCCCGTAGGTGGTCATCACCGCCGCATCAAACTGGGCCGGGGAGAAACCGTTGTGGCCGTTGCCGTTGAAGGGCAAGGATTTGAGAGACTTTTGGACGAGGGTTTTTAGGCTCACGGTGGCAAGGGGGTGGAGAAAGAGCGAGGGGAATGGGGCGGATCGAAGGTCGCATCCCTACCCTGGATCGAGCATAGCGGAAAGATCTCGAAAAGCCAGCCTAGAAATAGGGGGATTTAATGACATAGGGTGGGAACGAACGAGGAGAACGATCCATGGGCTACCTAATCATTGTGTTGGCGGCAGGGTTCTTTTCCTTGCAAAATCTGGTGGCGCGGGTGCTGTTTAATGCCTATCCCCTCGGCGGCGCAATGGTGGGCGGCTTTGTGGAACCCACATTACCCAATTCCTTTCTGTTGCTGTTTATGCGGATGCTGTTGGGGGTGCCGCTGATGGCCCTGGTGCTTACCCCCCTCTATCCCAATCTATGGCCAGACTTGCAGCGTTTGCAAAAGCCCAATCACCGCCGGGAACTGGGGCTGGCCCTGGCCGGGGGCGGGCTGATGTTCCTCTACCTGGGGCTGCTCTATGTGTCCATCGGACTGATTCCTACGGGCATTGCCCTCACCCTGTTTTTCTCCTTTCCGGTCTATACGGCGCTGCTGTCCTGGGGGTGGTTTGGCCATCGACCCACAGCCATGCGCTGGAGCATTATGGCCTTGATTTTGCTCGGTAGCAGCCTCACGGTGCCCCTGGGTGGCGAAGGATCGATGAGTTGGCTGGGGGTGATCCTCGGTCTCGCCTCGGCCCTGGCCTATGCCCTCTACACCGTGGTGGCCCAAAAGGCCTTTGAAACCTACCATCCCCTCCCCTTCACGGGCATCAGCTTTGCTAGCACCTTGGTTTTGTCTGGGCTTTGTCTGCTGATTTGGCCCGTCAACCTCCAGGGATTAGACTGGGCGGGCCTCTGGATTGGGGCGCTCCTCTCGGCCCTGGCCACGGCATCGGGCCATCTGCTCAACAACCTAGGGATTCGCTGGGTGGGGGCCACCGCCGCCGCCATGGTGGGATCCGCCAATCCGGCCCTCACCGCTGTTTTGGCCGCCCTGGCCCTGCAAGAACATCTATCCTGGGTACAGTCCTTCGGCGTCGTTCTGGTCACCCTTAGCGTTGCCCTGCTCAGTCTCCGTCAATCTACTTCATAACTCTACTTAGGATCCGTACTACCGTGGTCGATAGCCTTTCTGCCCCAGAACGCCGCCTGTTTCGGGTGGGCACCTTTAACCTGTGTAACCTGGCCCTGCCGGAGCGTGACTTTTACCCCGGCGAAGCCTACAGCCGCGACGACTACCTCAAAAAACTCACCTGGATTGGCCGCCAGCTCGACCGCATGAAGGTGGATATTGTGGGCTTTCAGGAGGTGTTTCATCAGGGAGCGCTGAAGGAAGCGCTGCACCGCAGTGAATACCACCGTCAGCACACGATTGTGATGGCCGAGGGGGCCGGACGTGGCCCTGGGTTGGCTCTAGCGACGCGGTTTCCGGTGCTGGATCAGCGGGTATATGAGGATTTCCCCCCCGGCAGTGCCCTAGAACTGGATGGGGCCGAACTACCCATTCGCCAGTTTTCCCACCCCGTGCTAGCGGTAGATTTGGCCCTCACCGACACGATTCAATGCACCGCCTTTGTAATTCACCTTAAGTCTAAACGTCCCACCCTGGCCGATGGCGTGGATCGGGGGGATCCGGTGGAAGTGGCCAAGGGCTATGCGCGGTCGCTGATTCGGCGGGCGGCGGAGGCCACGGCCTTACGCTGCATCCTGATGGAGGTGCTGCAAGATCGCCGCTATCCGGTGATTGTGATGGGCGACGTGAACGACAACCACACAGCGGTAACCACCCAAATCGTGGCTGGTCAGCCCCCCTGGGAATGTTGGCCCTACCGCAAAAAAGCCCCGGTGTGGGACGTGCTACTCTACCAGGTGAAGGATATCCAGGCCCGCCTGGGCTACGGCGACCACTACTACACCCACATCCACAACGGCCACTACGACAGCCTCGATCACATCATGGTGAGCGAGGAATTTGCCGCCCAAAACCGCGACCGCATTGGCCGCGTCACCTACGTTTCGGTCTACAACGACCACCTGTTTGACCAAACCCTGCTAGACGAAACCATCGAACCCTGGAAGTCTGACCACGGTCAAGTCGTCGCCACCATCGAACTAGACCCGCCCCCCTCCACCCTGCCCACCCTGCCCATGCGGCGAGGTTGATTAGGGCTAGTGCGTCCAGCGGGCACGTTCGGGGCGGGCATCGAGGTGGGCCAGATTGGGGTAGCGGCGATAACGGCCTAGGCCACCGGGCCACCAGGGATCGAGGAACCAGTAGAGTTGGTTGCCCGTGAGACCGGGGCAGTAGAAATCGATGGCATCGCCAACGATATGGCGGCTGTGGGATGCGCCGCCCACCTGGCGGTTGATGCTGGCAGGTCGATACCAACTGGTGATGATGAAGGGCCGACCGAGGCGATCACGAGCCTGTTGGGCCAACTGGGCAATGCGGACAATGGCGTCTACGGTGGCCTGGTTGGGGGGCATTCGGGCTCCGCCTCGCGTGGCTTCGGCCCAGGTGAAGTTGCCGTTAGGGATAATGCTAGCCGCGAGTTGAAGGTTATGGGGAGTCCAGCGGGCGGGGCGGGGCGGCGAGGGCAGCGCCAGGGGCACGGGCATGGCGTCTGGTGAGGTGGGGGCGGCTCGTTCCATGCGGCGCACATCCTCCAGCAATGCCTGCACGGTGGCGGTGCGGCCCTCCAGTCTGCGCCAAAGCTGCACGAGGCGAATCAGGGCTTCCCGCTGGGGGTCGGTTTCGGTGTAGGTGGTGGGAATGCGTTGCACAAATTCTAGGAGCGCTCGGTCTAGGGTTTGGGCGGTTCCCATCAGGGCTGTGGGGTTGTCGGCGTTGGCCACCAGATCATCGGGGTTCACCCCTAGCTTTTCGAGGGCTTCGTTGCGAGACTCTAGCTCAAACCAGCGGCGGTAGGCTTCGGTGAGGGCAAAGCGCTGGTCGCCCTGGCCTCGGTAGAGACTGGGCAGAGTTTGCACAAAGGCGATCAGGGCCGGATCGATGATAGGCAGGTTGGTCTCATGGGCGAAGGGGTCGCTGGCCAGCAGGGTGGCGATGGCTTCTTCGCGGGAATCTAGCTTGCGCCAGATCTGAGCCAGACGAATCAACGCCTCTCGCTGGTTGGGGTAGCCGGAATAGTAGCGCAGGGCAGACTGGAGAAACGCCAACAGGGCTTGATCCAGGGCCGTTTCGTCGGGTACTTGATCCACCACGGGCACCTGAAGCGCCCCATAGACCGCCTCGGCATCGTCTAATTGTCGCCACAGCCGTACCGCCTCCACTAGGGCTTGCCGCTGGCACTCTAGGCGGCTGTAGTTGGGGGGCACTCGTTCCACAAAGGCCAGCAGGGTGGGGTCAAGCTGGACTAAGCCCTTGGGGAGAGTATCGCCGCCGTCTGCGGCCAAGTCTGCGAGGTAGGCCTGTCGTAGGGCTGGCCCCTCACAGGGCTCCAGTTGGGCGGCATCGGTTTCCTCCAAGGTGGGGGTATAGCCCTCGGCTACGGTGGCTAAAAATCGGTCGGTATAGCGACCAGCGGCGGCATTCCACAGGTCGGCATTCGTCCAGCCCTGGTCAATCAACCGTTGGGTGAGGCGGCGCAGGGTGTTGGCCGCGAATTGCACCTGCCCCACAAAGGTCTCCATTTGGGCTAGGTCAACCTGATGAATGGGCACCAAGCCTAGGCCCGTTTCGCCATCGGCCAAGGGCGGCTGCCCCTGGACGGCATACAGTGCTGCCAGCAGAGGCTTATGAAGGCCCGTGCGGATCGCCTCAAGGAGATAGTAGTGATTGCGCTGATCGGGTGCTAGTTTGTCCATACCCCTGTTTCTGCCTCCCCAAGCTTGGTCGAACAGCTACCTGGACTTGTCTTTGTGGCAAGCCAGATGCCTACCCTACAATGGCTTTGTCAATGGACTAACGTCCTTAGCCGCAATTCTCATTTTGGCAAATTGGCCGTTCACCCTGAGCCTGTCGAAGGGTGAAAAGGCTTCGACAGGCTCAGCCTGGGCGGTGTTTTATTCGCCAACCTAGTCATACTGAAAATTGCTGCGTCCTTAGCCTTGCAGTCGTCACTTAGTGTAGAACCGATGGACAAGTTCCAACCATGCACCGTCGCCGAGTTTGTCCATCAGTTTCAACAAACCTGCCCCCAGCCCGGATTAATGGCCACTGACATGGACGGCACCCTTACCCGCCAAGGGAAATTTAGTGCTGACCTCATCCAAGCCCTAGATCAGTTGCAGCGGGAGGGCTGGACGGTACTGGTAGTGACCGGACGTTCGGCGGGCTGGGTGCAAGGATTGGCCCACTATCTACCCATCGCCGGGGCCATGGCCGAAAATGGCGGCGTCTATTTCCCCGGCAGCGACCGTCCCGAATACCTCAGCGACATACCCAATCTAGCTAGCCATCGCGAGTCCCTAGAGGAGGTCTTCCGCCACCTTGGCAAGCATGGGTTTGACCTCACCCCCGCCGAAGACAACACTTTCCGTCTCACCGACTGGACGTTTTCCACCGAGGGGCTAACCTCGACCGATCTCACCCGCATGGCCGAAATTTGCCACGGGCTTGATTGGGGATTCACCTATAGCACCGTGCAGTGCCACCTTTTTCCCCAGGGGCAATCCAAGGCGGCAGGATTGCAGCGGGTCTTGAAGCGCCACTTTCCCCAGTTCTCCCCCCAGCAGGTGATCACCCTCGGTGACAGCCCCAATGATGTCAGTTTATTTGATGCGGCCCTGTTTCCCCACTCCGTCGGCGTGGCCAATGTGAAACATTACTGGCCCCACTTGGCCCACCATCCCCGCTGCGTCACCCATCGGCCCGAAGTAGACGGCTTTCTAGAACTCATCCAGGCACTTTTGGCGTAGACGACCTAAGGGGTGCGCATCGAAATGCCGTACCGAAAACGGTAGTGCATTAATCTACGGGTCAGAGAAAAAACAGCCAAAAACAGCAATCTACTGCCGTAAGGTCTCTAGGGTCGCCTGATTATTCTCTAGCCTGTACGAAATAGGACTACCCGGATGTCTAGGGCATTCCTGGAATTCCGTAGTTTTCGCAAAAATCCCCTAGGGGGCTTTGGCGGGGGGAGTATAGTTGCAGGTATCAGATTTGACTTCTAGTGGCCTAATCTCCAGAGAGCCTAACCTCCAGAGAGGCTAACTTCCGGCGATAGCGGACGACATCCACCATGCTTACCTTTTCCTGTCTGGTATCTGGGCTGACCTTTGGGCTGACCTCTGGGCTGACCTCTGGGCCTATGCTGGGGAGTCTGACCACCCACCTAGGCCACTACCACCCCGGCTTGGTGGCGCTGTCCATTGCCATTGCGATTTTCACGGCCTACACCGCCTTTTTGATGGCCCAGTTTGCCGAACCTGTGACGGATCGATGGCTGCGCCATACCCTGTTGGGCCTGAGTGGGCTGTCTTTGGGCATTGGCATCTGGGCCATGCATTTCATTGGCATGTTGGGCTTTCACATTGCCTGCCCCGTCACCTACGATTTGGGCCTCACCATCCTGTCGATGGGGCCTGGGGTGGTAGCCAGCATCTATGCCATGCACTTTGTCACCCGGCATCACCCTAGGGCCAGGGTATTGTGGGCGGGGGGCACACTGTTTGGTCTGGGCATTGGCACCATGCACTACACAGGCATGGCGGCGATGCAGATCGACGGGCTGATTCGCTACAACCCGCTGGTGGTGGCGGCTTCGATGGTGGTGGCGATTTTGCTAGCCACCCTGGCCCTGTGGTTCCGCTTCTATGGTGGCCACCGCCTGGGACTGGCCCATCGCCATCGCCTGGGGCTGTCGGCTGGGGTGATGGGGCTGGCCACGGCGGGGATGCACTACGTGGGCATGGAGGCGGCGCGGTTTTTCTGTAATCCAGAGGGTATGGGCCTTCAGGATGGGCTAGAACTCTACGAACTGGCCACCGGGGTCACGCTGACCACGGCCCTGTTGACGGGGAGCGTGATGCTGGTGGTGCTGCGGGAAACCAATCGTCAGCGGGATCAACAGCGCCTTTTGGCCGAAACCGAAGCCTGGTATCGGGCCATGATTGAACAAGCCCCCGATGGCATGGTGGTGGTGGATGAGGACGGTCGCATCGTGCTGAGCAACGCCGCCATGGAAACCCTCTTCGGCTACACCCACCAGGAGTTGCTGGGGCAGTCCTTGGATCGCCTGGGGTTAGGGGATTTGTACGATGCCCGCGTTTTGGCTCTGCCCGACCACGCCCCTACGGCAAAATGTTCCCTGGCGGATCGGCCTGGGCGCACCCGATCGGGCATCGGACGGCGCAAGGATGGCCGAGAATTTCCCATCGAGATGGGGGTAACGCGGCTTCCAGCCATTGGCACCCACGGGGTGAGTTTGTTTGTGGCGGTGCGGGATGTCACCGAACGCCAGCGGGCCGCCCAGGAGATGGATCGCCAGCGGGAAATTCTGCAATCGATTTTGGATAAAGCCCCGGTGGGGGTGGCGATTACAGTGGAGGGCATTGTTCAGTTTGCCAACCCCCGCATTCTAGATTTAGTTGGCTTAAGTGTGGGCGATTCTCCCCTCAAAATCTATGTTGATCCCTCCAGTCGGGTACACATGTTGAACACCCTGACCACAACCGGAATTGTGGAAAATCAGCGGTTTCAAATGTACAGCCCCACAGGCGATATTCGGGACATCATGGCTACCTTCATGGCCACGGAATACGAAGGAAAGCCTGGTGTGCTGGGCTGGTTAACGGATATTAGCCAAATCAAAGCCGCCGAGGATGAAATGCGTCGGGCGAAGGAATTAGCTGAAGAAGCCAGCCAAGTCAAAGCCGACTTTTTGGCGAATATGAGTCACGAAATCCGCACGCCGTTGAATGCGGTGATTGGTATGGCCCACCTGATGCAAAAAACGGATCTTAGCCCGCGTCAACAGGACTATCTTCGTAAAATTCAGTCCTCTAGCCAACACCTGCTAGGGGTGATTAACGACATTTTAGATTTCTCTAAAATTGAAGCCGGAAAACTCAATATCGAACACATTGAATTTGAGCTAGATCGCGTCCTCGACAATGTTGCTACCCTCATCAATGAAAAAGCAGCCCACAAGGGGCTAGAGGTCATTTTTGAGGTCGATTCCGATCTGCCCTCCCACTTTGTGGGTGATCCCTTGCGGCTAGGCCAAATTTTAATTAACTACGCCAACAATGCCGTCAAATTTACCGAGCGGGGCGAAATCGACATCATCGTCAAAGCCCAGGAATACCGAGACACCGAGGTGGTGCTGTACATTGCGGTGCGGGATACGGGCATTGGCCTGACGCCGGAGCAACTGGGGCAATTGTTCCAGGGCTTTCAACAGGCCGACACCTCCACCACCCGCAAGTTTGGCGGCACGGGCCTGGGGCTGGTGATCTGTAAACGCATCTCGGCCCTGATGGGCGGTGATGTGGGGGTAGAGAGCGAGTATGGCCAAGGCAGCACCTTTTGGGCCACGGTGTGCGTGGGCCGCAGTACCAAGCCGCCACGTCGCCTGGTGCTCAGCCGCGATCTCCAGGGCAAGCGGGTTTTGGTGGTGGATGACATTGAATCGGCGCGGCGGGTGCTGAAGGATCTGCTGGAACCGATGCAACTGGAGGTTGATCTGGCCAGCGACGGCAAAGAAGCTGTCGCCAAGGTGAGCCAAGCCGACGCCGAACAGAGCCCCTACGATCTGGTCTTTTTAGACTGGCAAATGCCCGGTTGGGATGGGCTAGAAGTGGCAAGACGGATCCAAGAGATGCCCCTCAGCCACAGACCCCACCACCTGATCGTCACCGCCTATGGTCGGGAAGAGGTGTTCAAACAGGCCCACGCCCTAGACATTCGCGATGTGCTCATCAAGCCCGTCAGTGCCTCCATGGTGTTTGACAGCCTGGTGCGCCTGCTGGGGGAACGGCTGCCCGACGACCACGCCCAGGACTATGCCCCCGCCGAGGACTGGATGGATCGCCTCCGATCTATTCAGGGGGCCAGAATTCTATTGGTGGAGGATAATGAGATTAACCAGGAAGTAGCCACGGAACTGCTGAAGGATGCAGGGTTTATCGTGGATCTAGCCGAAAATGGGCGCATTGGCGTTGATAGGGTCAAAACGGGGCATTACGCCCTAGTGCTGATGGATATGCAGATGCCGGAGATGGACGGAGTAGCGGCCACGGTGGAGATTCGCCGCGATCCTCAGTTCGCCGACCTGCCCATCCTCGCCATGACCGCCAGCGTGATGCAGGAGGATCGCCAGCGCTGCCTAGAGGCGGGAATGAACGGCCACCTCGCCAAGCCCATCGAACCCGACGAACTCTGGAAAGCTCTGCTGGAATGGATTCCGCCCCAGGGCGCTCCCATTGGGCCAGTCCCCACCGCAGCGCCCACCGCCCCCGTGGAGACCCTCTCTATCCCTGACCATATTCCCGGCTTGGAAGTCCAGGAAGGACTGCGTCGGGTGTTGGGTAAGCAAGCGCTCTATCTCTCCATGCTGCGAAAATTTGTGGCCGGACAGGCCGATACCCCTAACCAATTGGTGCAAACCCTAGCGGCAGGCCAACGCGCTGACGCCGAACGGTTGGCCCATTCCCTGCGCGGCGTAGCGGGCAACATTGGCGCGATGGAAATTCACCGCCTAGCCACCGATGTAGAAACCGCCATTCGGGAACACTATTCTGAGGAACAAACCGCAACCCTCATCCAACAATTGCGTCTATCCCTAGGGGAACTGATTGGTCATTTAGAGGCCCAGTTGCCAGCGGAAAAACGTCCTGAAATGGGAGTTATAGATCGGAAACAACTCGATGCCGTGTGTAGCCGCCTTGGGGAATTATTAGTCGATGATGATGCGGAAGCCGCTGATATTCTCCAGGAAAATGTGGGACTTCTAAGCCAAGCTTTTCCCCAAGATTACGGCAAGATTGAATCTGCAATCAATCAATTTGATTTTGAAGCTGCCTATTCAGCCCTACTTGCTGCCCAAGCTCAACTGTCATCCCCTTCGCCCTCAGAAAAACCATGACCATCACCGACAATCCCATGCTAGACGATTTAGATCGAGCCACTATTCTAGTCGTTGATGACACGCCCGATAATCTCACATTCATCAGCGGTCTCCTGCGAGATCACTATCGGGTAAAAGTAGCCACCAGCGGGGAAAAAGCCATCGCCATTGCCCAGGCTCAACCTCACCCCGATCTAATTTTGTTAGATATCGTCATGCCTGGTCTGAATGGTTATGAGGTTTGCGAGCAACTCAAGGCTAACCCTCAAACCAAGCCAATTCCCGTCATTTTTCTCACGGTGAAATCAGATATTGAAGACGAGCGACGCGGCTTAGAAATAGGTGCGGTGGATTACATTACTAAACCCGTTAGTCCTCCTATCTTGATGGCTAGGGTTAAAACCCAGCTCAACCTCAAAGCCTCCTATGACAGCCTTCAGGAGCTTCTGCGGTCGCGGGAAGACATGGTCAATATGATTGTCCACGATCTGCGTAATCCCATCACCAACATCCTGCTGCTATCTGAAATATTTCTAGAAAACATTGATTCGCCACCCCAGAAACTTCGCAAAAACCTCGATATTATTTGGCGCAGCGGACAAAAACTCAAAACCTTAGTCGATGATCTACTGCTCAAAGCCAAGCTCGAATCGGGGCACTTTAGCCTAGATCGTCAATTAGTGGATTTAGGCGAACTCTGTCGCACCGCCCTGAGTGATGTACAGGATATTGCTGAACAGAGAAAGTTGACTCTACACCTAGACTTACCAGGAGACAATGCCTTTCCGGTCTATGTCGATCCTTTACTTATCCGTCGCGCCATCGAAAATCTGTTATCTAACGCTATCAAATATTCACCTAGCCATAGCACAGTCAACCTCCGTTTGGCCTATGCCCCCAATGAACAGACCAGGATTCAGGTTGTTGACGAAGGGCCAGGAATTAGCGCCGAACTGCGCCAACACATTTTTGATAAGTATGAAATTGGTACCCTGATGCGGGGTGTGAGCCAAATTGGCCTAGGGTTAGCCTTTTGTAAACTGGCGGTAGAAGCCCACGGAGGCCAAATCAACGTAGAAGATAACCAGCCCAAGGGATCGATTTTTACCATCACCCTGGATAGCACTACCCTTGAACCAAAGGAACCAAGCGAATGCACAGTGTAGGAGAACGGGAGACTATTCTGGTAGTAGACGATACCCCAGAAAATCTAGCCTTTATGAGTGGTTTGCTGAAGGACTTTTACCGTGTTAAGGTGGCCAATAACGGCGAAAAAGCTCTAACTATTGTCCAGTCTGAGAACCCTCCTGATTTAGTTTTACTGGATATTATGATGCCTGGGTTAGATGGCTATGAGGTCTGCCGTCGCATGAAGTCAAATCGTCAAACGGCCCAAATTCCCATTATCTTTTTGACAGCTAAATCAGAAATTGAGGACGAACGTAAGGGCCTGGAATTGGGCGCAGCAGATTACATTACAAAACCCGTTAGTCCTCCGATTTTATTGGCTAGGGTTAAAACTCAGCTTACCCTTAAGGCATCAGCGGATTTCTTGCGCGATAAAAACGCTTTCCTAGAGCAAGAAGTGGCCCGTCGTACCCAGGAAATCCAGGCGATTCAAGATGTCACTATCCAGGTGATGGCATCCCTCGCCGAAACCCGTGATAATGAAACTGGCAACCACATTCGCCGCACCCAAAACTATGTCAAAGCCTTGGCCGAACATCTCAAGGATCATCCTCGCTTTCGCCATTTTCTAAGCGATTCTATTATCCAGCAACTCTATAAATCTGCCCCCCTCCATGACATTGGCAAAGTGGGTATTCCCGATCACATTTTGCTCAAACCCGGTCGCCTGACGCCGGAGGAATTTGAGATGATGAAAACTCACACGACCCTTGGACGAGACGCCATCATCCAAGCAGAAAAAAGCCTGGGAATGACCGTCGATTTCCTGCAATTAGCCAAAGAAATTGCCTATTCCCACCAGGAAAAATGGGACGGCAGCGGCTACCCAGAGGGGCTATCTGGAGATGAGATTCCCATTTCCGCCCGCCTGATGGCCCTCGCTGATGTTTACGATGCTTTAATCAGCCGTCGCGTCTATAAAGAGCCGATGTCCCACGAGGAAGCCGTTGCCATCCTCCAAGCGGGTCGAGGCTCCCATTTTGACCCCGACATCGTGGACGCCTTCCTAGACATTCAGGCCGAATTCCAAGCCATTGCCCAACGCTTTGTGGATCCCTAGCATCCCCTGACTTGTCCCCCCTGACTGATACTAAATCTGGCTTATTTGCCCCCGGTATCAGCGGGTGTCGATGGGTGGCCCCAGGCATCGCTAGGCTCCTGGTGGAGGGGGGATGGTGATGTCGATGGCGGTGACTTGGCCGTTGGGCGTTAGGGTGGAGAGGTCTGGGCTAATGCCGGACTGGTTGCCGACGACAAGAACCACCAGCTTTTCGGGATCGAGGCGGGCCTGGGCAGCGGCAATCACGTCTTCAGCGGTGGTGGCGTTCACCTGGGCCTGGAACTGAAAGATGAAGTCGGCGGGGTAGCCGTAGTATTCATCGCGGATCAGGCGGTTGAGGGCTTGGCCGGGGCTTTGGAAGTTAAACACAAAGCTGTTCAGCACCGAGTCTTGGGCCTGGGCCAGTTCAGCAGCGGTGATAGGCTCTTGGCGAATGCGGTTAATTTCAGCCTTGACGGACTGCACAAAGGGCACGGTGGTTTCGGTGCGGGTTTGGCCACCACCAACAAACAGACCGGGGTGGTCAAACCGGGGCGACCAGAAGGCATAAACCGAGTAGGCCAAGCCCTGACGAGAACGTACTTCGTTGAACAATCGGCCCGAAAAGCCATTCAGTACCTCATTCATCACTGAAAGGGCGGCGTGGTCGGGATAGTTTACCTGCCCCCCCAGGTGGCCAATCTGCACCGAGCTTTGGGTCATCTGAGGCTGATCCACCACAAATACCCCAGAGTCCGCCTGGGCCACATCGGGCAGGGGGGTGACGGCTAAGGCTTCTCCACTGCCCTGCCAGGGGCCAAAGTATTGGTCAATCAGGCGCTTCATGGCCGTCCGATCAAAATCCCCAACGATGCCGAGGATGGTTCGATCAGGGCGTACCGAAGCTTGGTAGAAGTTCACGACATCCTGCCGATCAATGGCAGCTAGGGTGGCGTATTCCACGGTGCGGGCGTAGGGACTGTCGGCCCCATAGATTCGCTTACGGAACTCACGGGAGGCAATGCTGTCGGGGTTGTCGTTGCGACGAGCAATGCCGCCACTGGTCTGGCGCTTGAGGAAATCAATTTTGTCTTGGGCAAAGGCGGGCCGCTGAATCACATCGGCAAACAGGGCCAGGATGTCCTCGGTGTCTTCGGATAGGGCACTAAAGCTGGCGCTACCTGCCGCCACATCAAAGCTCGTTTCAATGGAGGCGGCTCGCTGTTCTAGGGCTTCGTTCAGGGCGTCGGAGTCTAGGGTAACGGTGCCTCCTAGGCGCATGGCTTCCCCGGTAATGCCAGCCAAACCCACCTGATCCGCTGGCTCAAACCGAGATCCGGTGCGGAAGGTGGCCGACCCGCTGACTAGGGGCAGTTCGTGGTCTTCCATCAAATACACCACTAGACCATTGGCCAACGGGTAGCGCTCAAAATCGGGCACCTGCACCTGCGGCAGGTCTGGAAAGGAGAGTTCGTCAAAGTGGCGAGGGGTGAGGGCATTGGCGGGGGCGGGCCAGCCCAGCAGGAGGCCCAATCCTGCCCCCAAGAGGGCCAGAATCGCCATCGACACCCAACGGCGGGGCAATCGGCGCAGACGAGAAACATGGGCGTTGGGTCGGTTGTGAAGCATGGCTTAGGAGAGGTGGCGGGGTAGGGAGAGGGGAGTGGGGCTTGCTTCTCGAAGGGTGGGCCAGCGCTGGACAAGGCAATGTTACCAACACCGGAAATGGCAAGCCTTTGAGGACTGAATCATCGTCCAAACTTACTGATCCGAGGCCGAGAGTAGCCTTACCGCCGTGCGCTGCTGGGGTTGGAAGAGGCTCTGGGCCACCCGCTGCACATCGGCAGCGGTCACCTTCTCGATGGCCTCTAAATCTCGGAAGACATTGCGCCAGTCTCCGGTTTTGGCTTGGTATTCCGCCAAGAGGGAGGCTAGCCCGCTATTGGAATTGAGACTGCGTAACAGTCCGGCTCTGGACTGGGTTTTCACCCGATCTAACTCGGCCTGGGTAACGGGTTCCCGCTGGAGCCGATCCAGTTCGGCATGGAGCAAAATGGCAATGTCGTCGGGGCTATGGTTGGGGGCCGTGAGACCGTAGATAGCGAACAGGTTGTCGTACTTGTTGCCGGGAAAGCCGTTCAGGGTGCCGATATCCAGGGCGACCGGGTTATCGACCACCAGAGCTCTGTAGAGGCGGCTGGTGCGACCACTGGTCAAGAGACCGTCGATCATGTCGTAGATCACATGGTCGGGATGGCTAAGGCTGGGGCGATGGTAGCCCTCGATATACCACGGCTCGGAGGGTAGCTCTAGGGTGAGGTTGCGGGGATCTGTTTGGGTCGGCTCGTTAATGACGGGCGGGGGCGGCGTGGGGCGGGCTGGATAGCGGCCAAAGTACACCTCCGCCAAGCGTTTCACCTCAGCGGCATCCACATCGCCCACGACCACGGCGGTCAGGTTGTCGGGGCCGTAGTAGGTGTCGTAGAAGTCTTGAATATCCTGGCGGGTGGCCACATAGAGATCCTCCTGGTAGCCGATGATGGGCCGACGGTAGGGGTGTTGCTCAAAGGCGTTCCCTAGGAATTCTTCGATTAGGGTACCGATGGGGGAGTTGTCCACCCGCATCCGCCGTTCTTCCAGAATTACGTCCTTTTCCTCAAAAAATTCCCGAAATACAGGGTCGAGGAATCGCTCCGACTCTAGGGAAAACCATAGCTCCAGCTTATTGGCAGGCAGGCTGTAGAAATAGCGGGTGGCATCAGCGGCGGTGGTGGCATTCAGGCCCACACCCCCGGCCTGTTCAATAATTTGACCATATTGGTTTTGCACCACATAGCTAGACGCCTGCTGCCGCAGGGTTTCTAGCTCAGCCTTCAGTTCCGCTGCCCGGTCGTTGTTCCCCATCGCCTCGGCCTGAAGTTGCTCGGCAAACGTCCGATCCATGGCCTCAAACACTTGGATTTCAGAGGCGTGGTCAAGGGTGCCAATGCGGCTAGTGCCCTTAAAGGCGAGGTGTTCTAAATAGTGAGCCACCCCGGTTTTGCCGTCTTCCTCGTCCACCGCCCCCACATCGGCATGGATCATAAACGACACCACCGGAGCCTGGGGCCGCTCTAGCACAATAAAAGTCATGCCGTTGGCCAGGGTGAACTGGCTAACCGCCTCGGCAAAGCGATCTAGATAGGGCTGAATGGAGGCCTGCCCAGAGCGCATTCCCTCCGCCCAGGCAGGCGCTAGGCCACCCAAGCCAACCATGACCGCCAAGACCAGGGCCAGCCCCCGACCTCCCATGCCCCCTAGCCAGCGGCACCTCTGCCAAAGCATGGTTCTAAACTTGCGATCACGAGACGATGGAGAACGGAGGAACGGTGCAGACATAGACTGAGTTAGAAAAAATCCCAGACTCCAGGATAATAGAGCGGCCATGGGATTGACCATTCACCCTTGGCATCCCACCCAGGTTCCCGGCGAGGCACCGTGGTTCTAGTTGCGCTGAAACATATGCACGTCCTGCTGGGGGAAGGGGATGGTGATGCCTTCCGCATCCAGACGATTTTTGATCAGTTCTGGCAGGGCCAACTGAACGGCTAGGAAATGGGGGGTTTCTGTCCAGGCCCAGACTTGCAAATCCACGCTGCTGTCGGCCAGCACACCAACCGTGACCGCTGGGGCAGGGTCTGGCAGAATGCGGGCATCCTTAGCGAGTTCATCCAGGATGACCTGGCGGGCTTTTTCGATGCTGTCGCCGTAGCTAATGCCCACGATGGTTTCGGCGCGGCGGGTAGGTTTGAGGGTGAAGTTGGTGATGTTGTCGCCGCCGATTTTGGCATTGGGCACAATCACCGTCGCGTTGTCGGGGGTAACGATAGTGGTCGTGAACAGTTGAATGGCCTTCACGGTGCCAAAGACGCCCGCCCCTTCGATCACATCTCCCACGCTGAAGGGACGGAAGATAATCATCAGCACCCCGGCGGCAAAGTTGGACAATGACCCTTGCAGGGCTAAACCAATAGCCAAACCTGCCGCCCCCAGAACCGCAATCAGCGAGGCCGTTTGCACACCTAGGCGATTGAGGGCGGCAATCACCACGAAGGCCAAGGCGGCGTAATAGACCAAACTGGTCGTGAAGTTAATCAGGGTTGGATCGACGCCCCGGCGGGTCATGACGCGCTTGGTGGTGCGCCCAATGAGCTTAGCCAACCACTGACCAACGACGAGGATGGCCAGGGTAGCCAAAATATTCAAACCAAAGGTCATCACCAGTTCTTGCGCGGTGACGAGCCACTGGGTCATCTTCTCCACGGATTTTGATCTCCTTGTGTTATGACGAGTAACAATGTTTTGGGGCGTTTTTGGGGTGGAGTCTTGGGCACGCTCGAAAAAGTGCAGGCCCAAGCTGAGGGATCGTGGCACCCTAGAGTTGGGTAGACTGACCTTAGGATAAGAGTATGCCCACGAATAAAGCCTCCAAGCTCAGCCCTCATCTTTTCTGACTTCAAAAACAACCTTCTGACGACCTTTCCGACCCAAAACTGGCCATACCGTACCACAATCACCCCCGCTGCGCCCTATACCTGGGGATAGATCTCGATGAAACCCAATGACCTTGCTGAAGGCACCACCCTAGAACGTCTGAAACTGATGATTTATCTGGTGCCTATTTTTGGTGTGGTGCCAGCGGCCTACCGTGTGTGGCAAAAGCAGGGCAGCCGCCAAGAGCAATCTGTCAGCCGTTTGGTGATTACCCTAGCCCTGACTTGGGTGATGGTGTACGGCCTGCTGAGTACGGGAAGCCACCTGGCACCGGGGCTATCCCTACGGTTTTTAATTAGCAATACCCTGGTGACCACGGGCTATACCCTCACCAACTTGGTGTTGATGGTGAGACTATTGCAGGGCAAGTCGGTTAAGGTGCCTGGGTTTAGCCGCCTCAGTCGGCGTTGGCCCGATTAGGGGGTGGCCTGGGCATACCGACTAGATGGGCCGAATTCGGATGGGCTGGAGCGCTGGCTTTGGGGCGTTGTTTAGCCACGGGGCGAATTCCTTGCGCCATTTTTGGCCGTTTGCCTCATAATGGCCTCGAACAACTCTGTCGCATTCGATCTCGTCATGGAGATCCAGCTATGCCGATTCGATCAGGGTGTGTGGGCAGGGTCATGGTTCACCATGCTGATGGAGGGAGGCTTGCTGTCCGCCGCTATCCGAAGGCCAAAAGCCACCCTAGGCCAAAACTGGATAGCGTGTGCCCCAAACGCCATAGGTTCTATGATCGGTAACCACCTGTGACATCAGTCCTTTCCCGCTCGACTTCCCTGGATGAGGTAGCCCGTGTCTTCTCGTAAACCCCGCCCGTCCTCCATGCGTCCCCAGCCTCAACACCCCCAGCCCCCAGCCTCTTGGTCAAGGGCAGGCGTCAAGCACAAGCCCTCCCGCTGGCGGTTGCCTCGGGTGATTGGCATCAGTGTGGCCTTGGCGGGCGTGGCGAGTGTATCCGCGATGGCGGGGGCACTGCTGGCGGTGTCTCTATCCGCGACGCCCCTGCAACACCAACAGCTCACGGCGGATGATGCCAACGTGTTTAACCAGGGCGACCCGATTTCTTCGGGCGGTAATTTACGCCTGCCCCGCCTCACTCGGCCTGTGAACATTTTGGTGTTGGGCGTCAAGGTGCTCACCAGCGATGTGAACACGAACGATCTGCCCCCGGAATTGCGCAATGCGGGCTACCACGCCCTAGTCAATTCCTTTGAGGGGCTGTCCGATTCCATGTTGCTGATCCGGTTTAATCCGCAGACGGGGCAGCTTGTGGTGTTGTCCTTACCTAGGGATACCCGTACCTATGTGCGCGGTAGCCTCACCAAGCTCAATGAAGCCAATGCCTATGGTGGCCCCGCCCTGGCAGCGGAATCCGTCAGCGACCTGCTGGGCGGGGTGGCGGTGGATCGCTACGTGCGCATCAACGTGCAGGGGGTAGAAAAGCTGATTGATGCCCTGGGCGGGGTAACGGTCACAGTGCCCCAGGAGATGAAATACCAAGACGACAGCCAACACCTCTACATCAATCTCAAGGCTGGAGAACAAAAGCTCAACGGCAACCAATCCCTACAATTCCTGCGCTTCCGCTACGATGCCAACGGCGACATTGGCCGCATCCAGCGTCAGCAAATGTTTATGCGCGCCCTGGCAGAACAGACCATCAACCCTGCTACCATTGCTCGCCTGCCCAAAATTCTGTCGGTGATTCAATCCAACGTCGATACCAACCTCTCAGTGGAGGAACTGCTGGCGCTGCTGGGCTATGCCTCCCAGGTCAATCGCTCCAACGTACAAATGCTGATGTTGCCCGGAAACTTCAGTAGCCCCAGCGAATACAACGTCAGCTACTGGCTCCCCAGCTATGGCGACATCGATACCATGGTGGATCAATACTTTGGCTTTGGCACCCAAACGGTCTCCAATAACCCCGACCCCAGCCGCGTTCGCATTGCCATCCAAGACAGTACCAACAACCCCGTAGCGGTTCAGGCGCTCACCCGCACCCTGCGAGATAGCGGCTACTCCAACATCTATGTGGACAAAACCCTACAAACGCCCCTGCCCATCAGCCGCATTGTGGCCCAGCGAGGGGATATGGCCACCGCCGAAATGGTGCAGCGCTTCCTTGCCATCGGTGAAGCCCGTGTGGAAAGCACCGGAGCCCTCAACTCCGATATCACCATTCAGCTCGGCCAAGACTGGACACAGGGTTTGGGGGAAGCCCTCTAAGCCGTAGCTGATGTTGCCCCTAGCCGTTGCAATACTCGTGCTCCATGTCGGATTGGGACGCCTGCCTCGTCCTACCGATGCTTAACCTGCGCTTCGGTAGCTCCCATCTCCTCTGGCTGGCCCTCGCCAAGGGAATGACGGGCCGAGCATTGACGCTACTGCGGGCCATCCCCACTTCCTGATTACTGATCGGTAACGGACAAACGGCTAACTTACAGGAAATATGGCAGAAAACTGGGTAAAAACCCCGATTCTGGCCGCCTGCCACCTAATTCTAGAGTCACCATGTTGATTTTTGTGGTGTGCCTGTAACGAAACATCTTATTTCCCAAATAAACCTACCGATTTGGGATGTCGTCCAAAAATCAGGGCATCTTAAAATCAATACGAACCCAGCATGGCTAGATTTAGGCCAGTTCGCTTCTAAGACTCAAGCTTGAGCCATGATCAAAGTCGAGTTGGGATCGGTAGTCAGGAAAGGTTGAAAGGCAGAGAGATCTAATGAAAGCGACTGAAACCAAACTGTTAGCATTCCTTCAGAAATCGCCACAGTTCATCATTCCGATTTACCAACGCACCTATTCGTGGACCATGAAGGAATGTCTTCAGCTTTGGGAGGATATTCTGCGGGCTGGTCGCAACATTAATATATCTGCTCACTTTATTGGATCGGTTGTCTATATTGAACAGGGACTTTATCAGGTTTCGAGTCAATCACCCTTACTGGTTATTGATGGACAGCAGCGCCTAACAACGCTCTCGCTACTTCTCGAAGCCCTAGCTCGTCAACTAGGTGATACGGAATTAATCGCTGGGTTCTCAGCAAGGAAGCTCAGAAATTACTACTTACTAAATCATCTAGAAGATGGAGATCGTGGTTTTAAGCTGTTGTTAACCCAGACAGATAAAGATACACTTCTAGCCTTAGTCCAGCAAAAGAATTTACCTGAAAATTACTCCTTGCGGGTAAAAGAGAATTTCGACTTTTTTGAAAAACAAGTTAAGGCACACCAAGACAATCTTATTCCTCTGTGTCAAGGATTGGCAAAGTTGGTCATTGTAGACGTTGCACTCAATCGTGATCAAGATAATCCTCAGCTTATCTTTGAAAGTATGAACTCAACCGGGAAAGAGTTAAGTCAAGCTGATTTGATTCGTAATTTTATCCTGATGGGCTTAGAACCAGAACATCAAGCACGCTTATATCAAGATCATTGGCGACCGATGGAAGTTGCCTTTGGGCAGGAAGCCTACAGTAGTTACTTTGATAGCTTCATGCGTCACTATCTAACCGTTAAGACAGGCGAAATCCCTAATATTCGTGATGTTTACGAGGCATTCAAAAATCATGTTCGTGCCAAGGATGATATTGCGATTAAAGTTGATACGTTAGTAGCCGATATTCATGCCTATGCTCGTTATTTCTGTGCGATGGCATTAGGTAAAGAGCCGGACAAGAAACTGGCTGAAGCATTTCAAGATTTACGAGAATTGAAAGTTGATGTAGCTTATCCATTTTTGTTGGAGTTATACCATGATTATCAAACAGGACTTTTGCCATGGGAGCAATTATTAGAGGCCGTGAGATTGACAGAAGCCTATGTGTTTCGTCGAGCAGTATGTGCCATTCCGACTAACTCAATGAACAAAACCTTTGCCACCTTTGGCCGTGCGCTGAAAAAGGATCGCTATCTAGAAAGTATTCAGGCTCAATATCTACGACTACCTTCCTATCGTCGATTTCCCCAAGATGAGGAATTTAAGCGTGAAATTAAGACTCGTGATCTCTACAAATTTCCCCGCCGTTCCTATTGGCTGCGACGAATGGAAAACCATAATCGCAAAGAACGGGTGCCTGTGGATGAGTACACTATAGAACACATCCTGCCGCAAAATGAAAATCTATCCCCTGCTTGGCAAGAAGCTCTCGGCCCTGACTGGCAACGGATTCAGCAAACCTGGCTACATACCCTAGGCAACCTAACCCTGACAGGATATAACGTTGAATATAGTGATCGTCCCTTCCCTGAAAAGCGCGATATGTCAGGAGGATTTGGGCAAAGTCCGCTACGCATGAATGAAGGGTTAGGGCAAGTGAACATGTGGGATGAAAGCGCGATTCAAAACCGGGCGGAACGGTTAGCCAATTTAGCTGTTACCGTATGGCAAGCCCCTAGTCTAGCTCCAGATGTGTTAGATGCCTACCGCTCTAAACCTCAACGCCCCGAAGGTTACACGATTCAAGATCATCCCTATTTGCTAACTCCAGCTATGGCGGATTTATTTGAGTCGTTTCGTACTCAAGTATTAGCTCTTGATCCCTGTGTTACAGAGGAATTTCTCAAACTCTATGTTGCCTACAAAGCTGAAACTAATTTCGTTGATCTTGTACCCCAAGCTAAACGATTTCGGCTATCGCTTAATATGCGATTTCCTGAGATTTATGATCCCAAAGGATTATGTCGAGATGTCACCAACCTAGGACGTTGGGGTAATGGTGATGTAGAAGTAGGACTAGAAACCATTGAGGAACTTCCCTACATCATGGGCCTGATTCGACAAGCCTTTGAGCAACAAATGGGTAACAATGACGGCTAATCTTAACCTAAATATCTAACTTAGGCTCTTCATTAAAGTCATTAAAGTTGGTGGGCATTGCCCCACCCTACGGTTGCCTGGTGAAGCCCCTACTTGAAGCCTGAGGTCAGAATTACGGTGATGGTGGCGCTGGCGATGAGGGTAAAGGCCAACTGCACCACCCCTTGGGTTCCTTTTTGGTAAGCGTCAAACCTATCGTTAGATCGCCCCATCTCGCGGCTGAGGGCATTAAACCACTGATCCACATCGGCAATGAGCTAATCAACCTGAGTTCGGGATAAGCCAAAGGCTTCAATCGCTAGAAACCCGCTTCTGGCAACGACGCTGGCCCTCACCCTAAATCCCTCTCCCCAAGGGAGAGGGACTTTGAAACTCTAGCTCCCCCTCTCCCACGGGGAGAGGGGGCTGGGGGGTGAGGGCTTCCGGGGCATCGAACCACTGAGCTTAACCCGAACTGAGGTTAATCAAGCTTGTTAGCGAGGTCTCTTAGGGTGGGTTCGGGTTGGGGCTGGGTGGTCATGGCCTAGAACCCAGGGGAGACGTTGATGGAGCCTCGGTGCTGTCATTCCAACGTTGATTTTCCCCCTATCCCCCTTGACTCTACAGTGAACTGTAGGCTTCACAATAGACCCATGCATAATTGGGACATTGGCTTTCTGTCGGTGGGCGGTGCCCACTACGGAGGGGTCTCAGTTATTGACCGGGTTCTAGTCTTGAGGTGTCGCGATGACGTTGGATTTTAAAGTTCCTAACCTAGCCTGTTCTGCCTGTGTAGAGGCCGTGACCAAGGCGGTGAAAGCGGTGGATGATGGGGCCGAAGTGGCAGCAGATCCGAAAACGAAGGAAGTCTCTGTGACCACTAGCGCATCCGAATCCGCGATTAAAGACGCCATTGTGGCCGCTGGTTATACCGTCGCTTAACCCAGGTCAGGAGGTCATTCGTTCCACCGACCGACTACGACCCAGACTTCTGATGCGCTGTGTCCATGTTTGCTGTGCCCATACGCTAGGAGAGCCGCCATGCTCACCCAACCGACCCAAACCACCCAAACCACCACCCAAACCTTCAAATTGCGGGGCATGAGCTGTGCCGCCTGTGCGGGCAGTGTGGAAGGTGCGATTCTGGCGGTGCCGGGGGTGGAAGCCTGCAACGTCAACTTTGGGGCCGAGCAGGCCGCTGTCACCTACGATGCCCAGGGGGTCACGGTGGCAGACATCCAGGCGGCGGTGGAGGCGGCGGGCTACGGTGCCCAACCCCTCAACGACAACGTGCTGGACTTTGACGACGAGGCCGACCGTCGGGAGCGGGAAGCCGAGCGGCGACAGTTCCTGCGGAAGGCGGTGTTTAGTCTGGGAATTGGGGCGATTTTAATCGTCGGGTCGCTGCCAATGATGACCGGGATTCCCATGCCCTTCATTCCCATGTGGCTCCATGCGCCCTGGTTTCAGTTTGTGCTGACCACTCCGGTGATGGTGTGGGCGGGGCAGTCGTTTTTTATCAACGCCTGGAAAGCCTTCAAACGCCGCACGGCCACGATGGATACCCTGGTGGCCGTGGGCACCGGAGCCGCCTATCTCTATTCTGTGGTGGTGATGCTGTTCCCCCAGCGGTTCCACAGCCACGGCGACATGGTGGAGGTCTACTTTGAGGTGGCCGCCGTCATCATCGCCATGATTTTGCTGGGGAATTTGCTGGAAAACCGAGCCAAGGGCCAAACCTCCGAGGCGATTCGCAACCTGATTGGCCTGCAACCGAAGACGGCGCGGGTGGTGCGCGGGGGCCAAACCCTAGACATCCCCATTACCGAGGTGATGCTGGGGGACATTGTGGTGGTGCGTCCCGGCGAAAAAATCCCGGTGGATGGCGAAATTTTGGAGGGCAGTTCCACCCTGGATGAATCCATGGTGACGGGGGAAAGCGTTCCGGTGCAAAAGGGCGCGGGCGACGAGGTGATTGGGGCCACCCTCAACAAAACGGGCAGTTTCAAGTTTCGGGCCACGCGGGTCGGCAAGGACACCTTTTTGGCCCAGATTGTTACCCTGGTGCAGCAGGCCCAGGGGTCGAAGGCTCCCATTCAGCGGGTGGCGGATCGGGTGACGGCCTGGTTTGTGCCCGTGGTGATGGCCATTGCGGTGCTGACCTTTGGGGTGTGGATGATGGCCACGGGCAACCTCACCATGGCGCTGACCACCACCGTGGGCGTGTTGATCATTGCCTGTCCTTGTGCGTTGGGATTGGCCACGCCGACCTCGATTATGGTGGGCACGGGCAAGGGGGCGGAACACGGCATTCTCATCAAAGGGGCGGATAGTCTGGAACTGGCCCACCGGATTCAGACCATTGTGCTGGACAAAACCGGAACCATCACCCAGGGCAAACCCACCGTGACAGACTATGTGACGGTGCGCGGCACAGCCCACGACAACGAACTGGCGCTGCTGCGGCTGGCGGCCTCCCTAGAGCAGTATTCCGAGCATCCCCTGGCCGAGGCGGTGGTGGCCTACGCCGAAACCCAGCAGGTTGGTCTAAGCGACGCCCAGGATTTTGAAGCCATGGCAGGCAGCGGCGTCCAAGGCTCTGTGGATGGGCGATGGGTACACATCGGCACCCATCGCTGGCTGCGGGAATTGGGCATCGCCACGGAGGCGCTTCAGGAACCCTGGGAACGGCTGGAATCCCAAGGCCGCACGGTGGTGTGGCTGGCGGTGGATAGCCAGGTGGAGGCCATTTTGGCCATTGCCGATGCGGTGAAACCCTCCTCTGTCCACGCCATCAGCCTGTTGCAACGGATGGGTTTAGAAGTGGTGATGCTGACCGGAGACAACCGCCGCACCGCCGAAGCCATTGCCCAGGAGGTGGTGATTAGCCGCGTCATCGCCGAGGTGCGCCCCGACCAAAAGGCGTCGGTGATTCAGGACTTGCAGCGGGAACAGAAAATCGTGGCCATGGTAGGCGACGGCATCAACGACGCCCCCGCCCTCGCCCAAGCTGATGTGGGCATGGCCATTGGCACCGGAACCGATGTGGCCATTGCCGCCAGCGACATCACCCTGATCTCCGGCGACCTCCACGGCATCGTCACCGCCATCCAGCTCTCCCGCGCCACCCTGCGGAACATTCGCCAAAACCTGTTCTTCGCCTTCATCTACAACGTCCTCGGCATTCCCATTGCAGCGGGGGTGCTCTATCCCCTAGTGGGCTGGCTGCTGAACCCCATCATTGCCGGGGCGGCGATGGCCTTTAGCTCCGTGTCCGTGGTCAGTAATGCCCTGCGGTTACGGAAGTTCAAACCCCGCCTCTCCTAATGCGATAATCCCAAGGATGACTCCAGCCCATCCTAGGGGCTACTGCTTATACACAAGGCTCTCTCTAAACTGGTGTTCCGATGGTTGATCCCCCCTAGCCCCCCTTAGCAAGGGGGGAACCGGACTCAAAGTCCCCCTTTTTAAGGGGGATTTAGGGGGATCTCCAAGGACTTACACCATGAAAACAAGACGTGTATAAACAGTAGCTCGGTCGCCTCATCCTGCCCAAACTCCTTGTGTCGCCTATGACGCTTACCCTCGCCTACCTCGGCCCCAAAGGCACCTACTCCCAATTGGCCGCCCTAGCCTACAGCCTCGAACTGGAACAGCAGCGTCAGGAATCCGTTATCCTGCGGGCCTTTCCCAGCATTCCCAAGGCCATGCAGGCCACCGCCACCGGGGAAACCACCCTCACCATCGTCCCGGTAGAAAATTCCATTGAAGGCGGTGTCACCACCACCCTCGATACCCTCTGGCGGCTAGAAACCCTGCGGGTGCATCGCGCCCTGGTCATGCCCATCCGCCACGGTTTTCTGTCCTACGCCTCTGGTCTAGACCACATTCAGACCGTCTATTCCCACCCCCAAGCTCTCTCCCAATGCCAAAACTGGCTAGAGCAACAGGTGCCCCAGGCTACCCTTGTTCCCACCAGTTCCACCACCGAAGCCCTTCAGCACCTGGCCGACAACCCCACCATCGCCGCCATCGCCTCCGAGTGGGCCGCCGAACTCTACGACCTGCCCATCCTCGCCCACGACATCAACGACCTAGCCGACAACTGCACCAAATTCTGGGTGCTTGGCCCACCGTATAGCCTCGTGGCCCCCGCCGCCGGAACCTACACCTCCCTGGCCTTCACCCTGCCCGTCAACGCTCCCGGTGCGCTGCTCAAGCCCCTCCAGGTCTTTTCCCACCACGCTATCAACCTCAGCCGCATCGAGTCCCGTCCTGCCAAGCGAGCCCTGGGGGATTACCTCTTTTTCGTCGATCTAGAGGCCGACTGCCATCAGGATAAAACCCTGCAAGCCATTCAAGAACTGAGCCAATGCACAGAACAACTGATGGATTTTGGCAGCTACGACCTTATTGCTGTGACCAGTAGCTTAACGGCAGCCAAGGCCAAGTACAGTGCCGATCAACCTAGGTAGTTGCCAACCTAGGCCACGAAATAGTTAGAAACCCCAGTAGACCACAACTCGCTTGGCGTCAACCCACGTAACTTAGTGCAATATCGCACGTTGGTAGGTTGAACTGGCTTCACTTACTCCAGCACTTCTTTGAGGGCGGTGCGGGCGGCCAAATGGTTACGGGTCGAGGTCAAAATTTCGACCTCACGCTCCAGCCTAGCTTCTGTATCATTCATTTCCAACAAGGATTGCTGCTCTAGCGCCACGCCATAGAGGTTGCTAGCCACCCAATAGGAGAGTTCCGTGGGCAGGGTCGGAATATTATCGGGTATCTCAATTTCCTGGCTGGTCAACTTAGCCGACAGTCTAACCACATCCCGCAGTAACCGATCCACATCCGAAGCCAAAGGAGCCAAGTTACCATTCGTGGGCGTATCCTCCAGCCACTCTACCAGGCCAACCCGATAGGGCTTCTCTCGCACATAACTCAACACTCGGAAGCGCTGCTGCCCAATGGTCAGAACCTTCATGCGATCATCGGGCAATCGCTGATAGTGCAAAATCTCAGCACAGCAGCCTACCTGCGCAGGCTCCCCCGTCGCCGGATCCAGCATCAATACCCCAAACCGCCGATCCCCTTGGAGCAGCGTATTCACCATAATTCGATAGCGAAATTCAAAAATGTGGAGGGGGAGATGCCTCCCAGGAAACAACACCAGTTCTGGCAAAGGGAACAGCGGTAGCTCCCGGACAGAAATTGATTCAGAGAATGCCATGGACTCCCCTATGGATCAAAATGTCTCTGTGCTCAGTGTCAGAACACTCAACACCGCTCAAGCGTAATACTTTTTAATATAATCTCTCTCTATCCTAACTCACCTATTGAGCAGAAAGTCGCCTTCCTAGTGAAGCTGTCCACCACCTTTTCCGATACCCAGACAAGTTTTTTTCAATAGCTAGGGCAACGGCAATAAAAACTCCCTCCATTCCAAAGGAAATAAAGGGAGCGACCTGTCAAAGGTAACGACTCGGAAGAGGTATGCGTGATCCCACGGTAAACCTACAGCTTCACCTCAATGTCAACTCCCGCAGGCAAATCCAGCTTCATCAGCGCATCAATGGTTTTAGGGGACGGCTGATAGATATCAATAATGCGGCGGTGGGTGCGGCTTTCAAAGTGTTCGCGGGAGTCCTTATCCACGTGGGGAGAACGGAGCACACAATAAATACGCCGCTTGGTGGGCAGAGGAATAGGGCCAATCGCGGTAGCGTTGGTGCGGTTGGCGGTATCCACAATTTTTTCGCAGGAGGTATCGAGCAGTCTGCGATCAAAAGCTTTGAGGCGAATGCGAATTTTTTGCTGCTGAATGGTGGCCATAGGGCTAACTCCAGTTAAGTTTTCAAGGTTCAACAAAAAGAAGAATCAAGAAGAACAAGGACAGGACAACATGACCCTGCCCTTGTCTTCTAACAGTAGGAACTAGACCCTACTTGATGATCTTGGACACAACACCCGCACCCACAGTACGACCACCTTCACGAATTGCGAAGCGCATACCTTCCTCAATGGCAACAGGGTTGATGAGTTCTACAGTCATTTTGATGCGGTCACCGGGCATAACCATTTCAGCTTCACCGCCATCATCGGCGGTAAACGCTTTGATGCTGCCCGTTACATCGGTGGTACGCACATAGAACTGAGGCTTGTAGCCAGGGAAGAAGGGAGTCTTCCGTCCACCTTCTTTCTCAGTCAGGATGTAGACTTCACCCTCGAACTGAGTATGGGGAGTAATGCTGCCGGGTTTGGCCAACACCATACCCCGCTCTACATCTTCCTTCTGGATGCCACGAAGCAGAAGACCAGCATTATCACCGGCTTGGCCTTGGTCAAGGCTCTTCTTGAACATTTCGATACCCGTGACCGTCGTGTTGCGGGTGTCACGAATACCTACCAGCTCAACCACATCGCCAACCTTGACGACACCGCGCTCAATCCGGCCAGTGGCCACAGTACCCCGACCCGTGATGGAGAACACGTCTTCAACGGCCATCAGGAAAGGCTTATCGACAGCACGCTCAGGAGTAGGAATGTACTCGTCAACGGTGTCCATCAGTGCCAAAATTTTGTCTACCCACGGGTTGTCGCCACGCTGGAGCTTAGGATTTGCGGTCAGGGCTTCTACAGCTTGCAGAGCTGAGCCAGGGGTGATGGGCAGGTCATCCCCAGGGAAATCGTAGGAGCTGAGCAACTCACGCACTTCCAGTTCTACCAGTTCCAGCAGTTCATCGTCATCCACCATGTCCTGCTTGTTGAGGAAGACGACTAGGCTGGGCACACCAACCTGGCGAGCGAGCAGAATGTGCTCACGGGTCTGGGGCATGGGGCCATCGGCGGCGGAGCACACCAGGATAGCGCCGTCCATCTGGGCGGCACCGGTGATCATGTTTTTCACATAGTCCGCGTGGCCGGGGCAGTCTACGTGGGCGTAGTGACGGGTTTCCGTTTCATACTCCACGTGGGCGGTGTTGATGGTAATCCCACGAGCTTTTTCTTCGGGGGCAGCATCAATTTCATCGTATTTACGAGCCTGAGCACCACCAACTGCCGCTAGAGCCATGGTGATAGCGGCGGTGAGGGTGGTTTTACCATGGTCAACGTGACCGATGGTGCCAATGTTAACGTGTGGTTTAGTCCGTACAAACTTTTCGCGTGCCATTTACGTTACGTGTCCTTTCTTTTTCTAAGCGTTCCCACTGTTTTTAGAGATAATGGCCTCAGCCACATTTCGAGGAACCTCGCCATAATGGCTAAACTCCATCGAAAAAATGCCCCGACCCTGCGTTTTAGAGCGGATGTCGGTAGCATAACCAAACATCTCAGCTAATGGGACATCGGCGGTAACCTTTGCAACACCAGCCTCAGACCCCATGCCTTCGATCTGACCACGTCGGGAGTTTAAGTCTCCCATGACATCGCCCAGAAAGTCTTCCGGAACTTCAACCTCGACCTTCATAACGGGCTCAAGAAGGACGGGAGATGCCTTCATGACGGCTTCTTTCATCGCCATCGACCCCGCGATCTTAAAGGCCATTTCCGAAGAATCCACCTCATGGTAAGACCCGTCGGTTAGTGTAACCTTTAAATCGATCACAGGATACCCAGCTAGGATACCAGATTCGCAGGCCTCTTTCATGCCTTGTTCGGCAGAAGGAATATATTCTTTTGGAATTGTTCCCCCTACGATCTTAGACACAAATTCAAATCCGCTGCTTTCTTCAGCAGGTTCAACCTCAACTACAACATGTCCGTACTGGCCTTTGCCGCCACTTTGGCGGATAAACTTACCCTCCGCTGCGGTTTTCTGGCGGATAGTCTCGCGGTAGGCCACTTGGGGCGCACCGATGTTGGCTTCCACCTTAAATTCCCGCAACATACGGTCTACGAGAATGTCGAGGTGCAGTTCTCCCATGCCCGCAATCACGGTTTGGTTGGTTTCGGGATCGGTGCTGACTCGGAAGGTTGGATCCTCCTCTGAAAGGGATTGCAGTGCCTTGGCAAGCTTATCCATGTCCTGTTTGGTCTTTGGTTCTACGGCCACAGAAATCACAGGCTCTGGCACAAACAAAGACTCTAGGATGATGGGATGTTCAGGCTCACAAATGGTGTCGCCTGTGAAGGTGTCCTTAAGGCCAATGGCGGCTCCTAGATCCCCGGCTCGTAACTCATCCACCTCGATACGATCATCGGCCTTGAGCACAATCAGACGGGAGATACGCTCCTTTTTGTCCTTGGTGGCGTTGTAGATGTAGCTGCCTTTTTTCAATACCCCGGAGTACACTCGCACAAAGGTTAGGCGACCATAGGGATCGGCCATAATCTTGAAGGCCAATGCGGCTAGGGGATCTTCGTCATTGGGGTGACGCTCGGCGGTGCTGCCGTCGGGTAAAAGCCCCTGGATAGCAGGTACATCGGGAGGGGCTGGAAGATAATCCACGACGGCATCCAGCAGGAGTTGAACGCCTCGATTTTTGAAGGCGGATCCACAAAGCACCGGGACGATATTGCCACTGACGGTTCCCTGGCGCAGGGCCGTAACAATGTCTTCAGGGGAAAAGTCTTCCCCTTCCAGGTACTTCTCCATTAGGCGATCATCCACCTCCGCCACCGCTTCCACGAGGCGCGTGCGGTATTCTTCAGCCACCTCCAGCAGATCGGCAGGGATCTCAGCATCCTCAACATCTTTACCGAGATCGTCATGGTAAATACGTGCCCGCATCGCCACTAGATCAATGAGCCCCTGGAAGTTGCCCTCGGAGCCAATGGGTACCTGAATCGCCACAGCATTCGCCCCAAGGCGATCCCGCAGTTGTTGATAGACCTTGAAAAAGTTGGCCCCGGTGCGATCCATCTTGTTGACGAAGGCAATGCGCGGCACCTTGTACCGATTCGCTTGCCGCCAAACGGTTTCAGACTGGGGCTGAACACCACCCACCGAGCAAAACACGGCAATCACCCCATCCAATACCCGCATGGAACGTTCGACCTCGATAGTGAAATCGACGTGGCCAGGGGTATCAATGATGTTGATTTGATGATCCCGCCAACTGGTGCTGATGGCGGCAGCGGTAATGGTAATTCCCCGTTCCCGCTCCTGCTCCATCCAGTCGGTTACGGCGGTGCCCTCATGGACTTCACCAATTTTGTGAACGATCCCAGAGTAGTAGAGGATACGTTCCGTTGTGGTGGTCTTGCCTGCATCAATGTGGGCGGCGATACCGATATTTCTAACCCGCTCTAGGGGCGTTGTCCGTGCCACAGCTACCTCCTGATTAGTATGGAGCTAGTTTATTAACCGCACTGTTTTTTCTCAACCAACCCCCATCGCCAGCCGCTTTCATCGTCTTAAACAGCCAACCAGCGATGGACAAACTGGGACTTAGTAGCGGTAGTGGGCAAAGGCCTTGTTGGCTTCGGCCATGCGGTGGGTTTCTTCGCGCTTACGAACAGCACCGCCAGTTTCGTTGGCGGCATCCATCAGTTCGTTAGCCAGTTTGATGGCCATGGATTTACCCGACCGTTGGCGGGAGAACTGGGTGAGCCAGCGCAAGGACAGGGCCACACCCCGCTCAGGGCGGACTTCCATGGGTACCTGATAGGTGGCACCCCCCACCCGACGAGCCTTCACCTCCACCAGGGGCGTGGTGTTGCGGACAGCCCGCTCGAATACTTCGAGGGGATCGCCACCACTGCGCTCCTTAATGATGTTGAACGCATCGTAGATGATGCGGTCGGCCAGGGAGCGTTTGCCGCTGGTCATCAAACGACGGCTCATCATAGTAATGAGGCGGCTGTTGTAGACCGAGTCGGGGGGAATCGGACGTTTTTGAATAACGGTACGGCGGGACATAACTTAATCTTCCGAAGTCTGTGGAACGTAATGATCGAGTTTAGAAGTAGGGAAAAGGCAGCCAAGGATGCTTTTCCCAGGCGTTAAGGGCAACCAGTCTAAAGGATTGAAGACCAAAACTTGCTTTCCAGACACGATGAACCGCTGCGACTAGCCACACCATTGCCGAAAGCTAGAATTCTGATCTACGCCTTGGGACGCTTAGCGCCGTACTTGGAACGTCCTTGACGACGATCCTTAACGCCAGCGGTATCTAGGGTGCCGCGAATGATGTGATAACGAACACCGGGAAGATCCTTAACCCGACCACCACGAATCATGACCACGGAGTGCTCTTGCAGGTTGTGACCAATGCCAGGAATATAGGCCGTGACCTCAAAGCCAGAGGTTAGGCGCACACGGGCCACCTTCCGCAGGGCCGAGTTCGGTTTCTTGGGGGTGGTGGTGTAGACACGGGTACATACCCCACGACGTTGGGGGCAGCTTTTTAGGGCAGGAGACTTGGTCTTTTTCTCGGTTTTCTGACGCTCACTCCGAATGAGTTGCTGAATCGTGGGCATAGATCAGGTGCTCTAGACGCTACAGTATGGCTAGTGATTTGAAAGTTTTCACAAGGGTCTAGCGTATCACTGTGAAGATGCTTTCGTCAATCTTGGTTTATGTTCGTAGCCATTCTCATTTTGGTACATTGGCCGTTCGCCCTGAGCTTGTCGAAGGGTGAACGAGCTTCGACAAGCTCAGCCTGAGCGGTCTTGCGTCAATGAGTCAAGTCATCTTGAGAATTGCGTTCGTTGAGGATGGCGCTGCCTCTGCGGTCACAGGTGAGCTAGGGGCCTCGTTTAGCGAGGATTTTCGGCCACGGTATGGCAGTCCTCGGCGACCGCATGGGTGGTGGTAGAAAAAGCGTTACCGCAGCCACAGGTCTGGCTGGCCTGGGGATTGACGAAGCGAAAGCCCCCGCCCATCAAATCCTCGGCGTAGTCAATGGTGAGGCCGTTGATAAGTCGCCCAATCGATTCGGCGATGACGATGTGAAGATCGCCCACTTGAAAGGTTACGTCCTTAGGATCGACGCCCTGGGCTGGGCTGAGGTCGTAAATCCACTCGGCACAGTCGCTCGGCTGGAGATGAATTCTCAAGCCATGGTGATTGGGGGACGATTGCAAAAGGCGCTGGATCTCTTGGGCGGCTGCGGGGCGCAGATGAATCATGGTGACGTGTGGACTAGGGGCTGATGGCCTACCAAAATTGGGCCGATCCTCAGACTATCACGCCAGCCGGAGGGCACTGATGGGCCAGCCGCTCCAGCCGATCCAGTCCTCCGAAATAAGTCCTCCTAAAAACGATGCCGACAGGTGAGACGCTGTCGGCAGGGGGTCTTAATCGTGTAGCTCAGTTCTCGTTAGGGATCCCATTGGGGATCTAGGTGACGAGA
The DNA here is from genome assembly GCF_014697375.1 of Phormidium sp. FACHB-1136. GTDB lineage: Bacteria > Cyanobacteriota > Cyanobacteriia > Phormidesmidales > Phormidesmidaceae > Nodosilinea. The sequence goes on along the minus strand of NZ_JACJRS010000033.1, from coordinate 12,426 downwards.
AATGGGCTTACTTCGCCTTTTCGCCTGCACGGGCATAATCGTCGTGGAAGCGCACGATGTCGTCTTCGCCGAGGTATTCGCCGTTTTGCACTTCAATCAGCACGAGGGGAATGACGCCAACGTTTTCTAGACGGTGTTGGGTGCAGGGGGGCACATAAGTAGATTGGTTAGTGGAAAGCAGGATTTCCTGCTCGGCACAGGTGACCTTGGCCGTGCCGGAGACCACAATCCAGTGTTCGCTGCGGTGGTGGTGCAGTTGCAGGCTGAGGCGATGACCGGGCTTCACTTCAATGCGCTTAATTTTGTAGCCCCGGCCCTCTTCGAGCACGGTGTAGGAACCCCAGGGGCGCTGGCCCGTTTCGGCAATATCTTTCTCTTTGCCATTGCTACTGGCGAGGGTTAGGGTAGCGGCCTGGATGGACTCTTCTAGCTTAGGCATAGTGATGATGGTCTCCTAGATTATGGATGAGGTAACGGTTTCAATAGGACTGTGGCTGTAGGCTTAAACAGGACTTGACCTGACATAAGGTTCCCATGTTGATGCAAGATACCCCCCGCACATCCACTGGAATAATTGGTTGATGGTAGCAACTCTTGGGAGATAGGCCGATTGGAAACTCGTGAACACTACGGAAGAAACCGACGAGTTTGGGGCTGATTCACAGATATTAGTAACTGGCCATCGGGGAAATTTCCCATGCTTGGAGCCTAGTTTAGCAATCCCTCCTTGGGGCGCAAGGGTGTAGACAGAAGGATCCCTGAAACTATACCGACTCTTCAAATGGTTGAAGCAACAGAGAGGGGAAAGCAACCAAGAAGTAATGCCCTAGGAGGAGCCTTCCGAATTTCTGTTGGGGCGTGGGGCATCCATCTTCCATCAGGGCAAAAATAGGCCAATGCCGTTGTTGACGCGGGCGGCGGTGCGGGGGTGACGGTTAATGAGTCGTCCCCCCAGGTAGAGGCTGGCGGAACTGCCGCCATCGAGGTTGAGGGCATCGACGCTGCCGAGTTGGGCCATGATTTGGGCGGTTTCGGCCAGGGTAGGGCCGGAGCCAGCAGGGCTGTTATGGATGGCAACCAGCAGGAGATCCCCGTTCGCCGTGTGGCCGATGGCGCTGCGGGGGGCGGCTTGGCTGGCAAAGGCGCTCCCGAATTGCTCTAGGGCGGCATCCAGGACAATGCCTCGGTTCCGAATCAACAGCGGGCCACCACCGACGATATGGGGAAAGGGGGAAAGGCTAGCGGGGAGGAAGTCGGATTGAATCGTGACAGCGGTGCCAGAAGTCAGGGCGGGGGCGGGGGTATCGTAGGCACGTAGAGCGAGGATATAGCCGTCTTGTGGGATGGGCACGGCCATCTCGCCAGTGACCGACTGTTGACCGACTACCTGCTGATTTCGCACGGTGATAATGCGTTCCGACTCGGTGATGGGGCGATAGGTGCTGCCCCAGGCAGGGGTGTAGAGGCCCATTCCGGCTTGCACATATCCGCTGTTGATGGCCTGAATGGGATAACTTTGGCCGTTCCCCGTCCGCAGGGTTTGTCGCAGCGTTAGTCGATCCATCTGCACCTGGCCGTTGCCCCAGCCCACCACCCCACGACCGAGGATGGGGCCGGAAATCCAGTCGTTGCTGTAGCGGACGGCTCCCAACGGATATTGATTATTGCGGTTGAAAAATCCGGCATTGATGGCCGCTGTGGCCTGCCAGCGCTGGGCCATGGTTTGTAGGGGGGCGGTTCCCGTTGCCGTTGTAGGATCCGTCCAGATCGGTCGCAGGGTGGTTTGGGCCTCCCGGCTACTGAGTTGGAGCCAGTAGACGGGTAAGGTTTTGGTGCCGACCGTGAAATACTGTTGTCGCCAGCGCAGACCTGGTGCCCAGAGAATATCCAAGGGCCGCAAATGATCCGTGCGCACATCCACCACCACCCGGTGGGGATTGGCGAGGGTGAATAGCACCGGGCGGGCGTTGGCATTGGGGATGGGCAGGGTGATCTGGGTGGATTGCCCCGCTGGGGTGATTTGCGCCGGGGTCTGACCACTGGGCGGACGGGCGACGGATTGGGCCACGGCAGAGGTGACAGTAGCGGCGAGAGTGACGGTGACAGATCCCCCGGTTTCGTTAATTTGAGCCACGGTTGGCCCAGAGACATCAATCACCCAACGCTGGCCCCAGGGCTGATTGCCGGAACGCAGGGCGGTGATTTGGGTGGTGGGTACCGTGAGGTTTAGGGTTTGTCCCTGTACCGTGGCCGTCCATCCATGGGTAGTTTGCAGCGGCGCGAGGTCAAGGTAGCGGTAGCCACCCTGCACCCACACGCTGAGGACGGTCGGGGTTTGACTGCTGGAAAACCACTGCACGGGTTGGCGCTGGGAATCGTTGCTATTGAGTAGCGTTATTCCCAAGTGATCCGTCAGACCGTAATCCGCGAGGCCAATTCGGCCATCCTGCTGCATCCAGGGGACAGATACACTAACGCCATTGATGCTGACGCGATTACCCGTGGCGCGAACCGCTTGAGCAATGGGAGTAGGATCGATGGAAGCCTGAGCGATGGGAGCGTCAGCCTTGAGCGAATCGGGGGAGGTTGCGGCGGCGCTGTGGATGATGGCTGGATGGGCCAAACCGATCAGGAGGCCAGTTAGCAGGAGCACAGGAAAACCGATACGGGGCGATGGCGTCATGGAAAACCGACTCTCTTGGGGGACTGGGTGAAGACTGGATGAAGATGGGCATCGGGCACGGTGGGCTCATCCATTATCGAACCTTGACCCAAGGAGATGCTAAGGTCTGTAAACTACTGATAAAGTCTGTAAGTTATGGGCAAGGGAGGGCGATCTTTTCGGCTCCGCTTCTCTCAACTCCCCATGACGGTGTTAAAGCGGTTTAGGTGCCGGGGCTGGATGGTTTATCATACGGATCCTGCTATGCCTCTATGACACCACCGCCTCGGCCTTCGTAAGGCTGATTGACTTCGTAAGGCTGATTGAATTGTCCAAGGTTTCGCCCGTGATGCAGTCAATTCTTTGATGGATTGGCTCACTCTTTGACCGCTTGTTTCAGACCTATCCCCTCGCTTGACCTGCTATCCCATGGGACATACACCTGTGAACCACTCGCATCCATCGCTGCCTCAATCCTCTGCTCCTTGGCCCAACTGGGGGCCGAAATCCATTGTGGAAGAGCGGGATGCTTGTGGCGTTGGCTTTTTGGCCGATCAGCAGAATCGGGCCAGCCATGATCTAGTCGCCAGAGCCTTGGCAGCGTTGGACTGCATGGAACACCGGGGCGGTTGCTGTGCCGACCAGGATTCTGGCGATGGGGCTGGGGTGATGACGGCAATTCCCTGGGCGATTTTGCAGACCTGGGCGTCAGAATCGGGCAAAGCGGCTCTCAACCCAGATCAGACGGGCGTGGGGATGATCTTTTTGCCCCAGTACGAGGCCGCAGCGACTCTGGTGCGGGAGACCTTCGAGCGTGTCATCAAAGATGAGGGACTGACCCTCGTGGGCTGGCGGCAGGTGCCCGTTACTCCTGATGTTCTGGGTGCGTTGGCCAAACAGTTCCAGCCCCACATCGAACAGTTGGTGGTGGCTTCGGAGTCGGCCACGGGCGAAGACCTAGAACGCAAGCTTTATCTGGTGCGGCGGCAGGTGCTCCAAGCAGTAGCCCAACTGAAAACGGGTGGTACGCTCCCCGCTGAGCAAGTGCAGGCTCTAGGCGACTTCTATGTCTGCTCCTTCTCCTGCCGCACGATTGTGTACAAGGGCATGGTGCGCTCTTCGGTGCTGGCTTCGTTCTACAACGACCTCACCAACCCCGCCTACGTCAGTGCCTTTGCGGTGTATCACCGTCGCTTTAGCACCAACACCATGCCCAAGTGGCCCCTGGCTCACCCCATGCGGCTGCTGGGCCATAACGGCGAAATCAATACCCTGGTGGGCAACGTCAACTGGATGATGGCACGGCAGGCGGATCTGGCCAACGAGGTGTGGGGCGACCGGGTGGAAATGCTGAAGCCCATCGTGAATTTGGACAACAGCGACTCCGCCAACCTCGACAACGTGATGGAGATGCTGGTGCGCTCAGGCCGCACGCCCCAGGAAGCCCTGATGATCATGGTGCCGGAAGCCTACAACAACCAGCCCGCCCTCGATCAATATCCCGAAATTACCGATTTTTACGAATACTACAGCGGCCTGCAAGAACCCTGGGATGGGCCTGCGCTGGTCGTCTTCAGTGACGGTCATCAGGTGGGGGCAACGCTGGATCGCAACGGCCTGCGTCCAGCCCGCTATGTGGTTACCAAAGATGGTCTGCTGATGGTGTCTTCGGAAGCCGGGGTGCTGGATGTGGCCGCCAGCGACATCGTGGAAAAGGGGCGGCTTGGCCCCGGTCAGATGATCGCGGTGGATCTGGATACCCAGGAAATTCTGAAAAACTGGACACTGAAGCAGCGGGTGGCCCATCGCCATCCCTACGGCGACTGGCTGAAGACAAACCGCAAAGAGATTTCGCCCCAGTTGTTCGCCGAAGACAGCCTCTACGATGGCGCAGCCCTGCTGAAGCAGCAAAACGCCTTTGGCTACACCGTCGAGGATGTGGACATGATCATCCAAGACATGGCGGCCCAGGCCAAGGAGCCCACCTACTGCATGGGCGACGACATTCCCCTGGCGGTGCTGTCCGAAAAGCCCCACCTGATCTACGACTACTTCAAGCAGCGCTTTGCCCAGGTGACGAACCCCGCCATCGACCCCCTGCGGGAGCGGTTAGTGATGTCGCTGACCACCCAACTGGGGGCACGGGGCAATTTGCTAGACGAAAAGCCGGAATACGCTCGTCTGCTGAAGCTGGAAAGCCCGGTGATCAACGAAGTCGAACTTAACCAAATCCACCAGTCCGGCTTTGACACCGCCACCCTGTCCACCCTCTACACCCTGGCCGCTGGCCCTGGGGATTTGGCCAAGGCGGTGGATGCCCTCTGTGAGCAGGCCGACCAGGCCGTGAAGGCGGGCAAGACCATCCTGGTACTGAGTGATCGTGTAGACGCTAACGGCAACCCCACTACCCTCAGCGCTGATACCACCTACATTCCGCCCCTGCTGGCCGTGGGGGCCGTCCACCATCACCTGATTCGCAACGGCCTGCGGATGCACACCTCCCTGGTGGTGGATACGGCCCAGTGCTGGAGCACCCACCACTTCGCCTGTTTGATTGGCTATGGGGCCAGTGCCGTGTGCCCCTACCTGGCGCTGGAATCGGTGCGCCACTGGTGGTCGGACAGCCGCACCCAAAAGCTGATGGAAAGCGGCAAGCTGCCTGTGTCCACCCTCAACGGTGCCCAGGACAACTACCGTAAGGCTGTGGATGCGGGGCTGCTGAAGATTCTCTCCAAAATGGGGATCTCGCTGATTACCAGCTACCAAGGGGCACAGATTTTCGAGGCCATCGGCATTGGCGAAGACCTGCTAGAACTGGCCTTCCGGGGTACGACCTCGCGGCTGGGGGGCCTGTCCATCGCGGATTTGGCCCAGGAAACCATGAGCTTCCACCAGCGGGCCTTCCCCGAGGTGGCCAAGCGCCTGCAAAACATGGGCTTTGTGCAGTCTCGGCCCAGCGGCGAGTACCACATGAACAACCCGGCCATGACCAAGCTGCTGCACAAGGCCGTGGCGGATCGCCAGTACGACCACTACGAACTGTACAAACAGCAGCTTGAGAATCGTCCCCTCACCGCCCTGCGCGATTTGTTGGATCTCCAGAGCGACCGTCAGCCCATTCCGCTGGAACAGGTGGAGTCGGTGGAGTCGATCATGAAGCGGTTCTGCACCGGGGGCATGTCCCTAGGGGCGCTGTCCCGCGAGGCCCACGAGGTGCTGGCCATCGCCATGAACCGCATCGGCGGCAAGTCCAACTCCGGTGAGGGCGGCGAAGATCCGGTGCGCTTCAACGTGCTGAAGGATGTGGATGGTGAGGGGAATTCTCCCACCTTCCCCCACCTGCGCGGCCTGAAAAACGGTGACACCGCCAGTTCCGCCATCAAACAGGTGGCCTCCGGTCGCTTTGGGGTGACGCCGGAATACCTGATGCACGCCAAGCAGATTGAAATTAAGCTGGCCCAGGGGGCAAAACCCGGTGAGGGGGGCCAACTGCCCGGTAAAAAGGTCAGCCCTTACATTGCTATGCTGCGGCGGTCGAAGCCTGGGGTTTCGCTGATTTCGCCGCCGCCCCACCACGACATCTACTCCATCGAAGACCTGGCCCAGCTCATCTTTGACCTGCACCAGATCAACCCCAGGGCGGGCGTTTCCGTGAAGCTGGTGTCTGAGGTGGGTATCGGCACCATCGCGGCGGGGGTCGCCAAGGCCAACGCCGACATCATCCAGGTCTCCGGCCACGATGGCGGCACGGGTGCTTCGCCCCTCAGCTCGATCAAGCACGCCGGGGTGCCCTGGGAACTGGGCCTGACGGAAGTTCACAAGGTGCTGCTAGACAACCAACTGCGTGACCGCGTCACCCTGCGCGTGGATGGCGGCCTGAAGACGGGCTGGGATGTGGTGATGGGTGCCCTGATGGGGGCCGAGGAATTCGGCTTTGGCTCCATCGCCATGATTGCCGAGGGCTGCATTATGGCTCGCGTCTGCCACACCAACAACTGCCCCGTCGGCGTCGCCACCCAGAAGGAAGAACTCCGCAAGCGGTTCACGGGCGTTCCTGAGCACGTCGTCAACTTCTTCTTCTACATTGCCGAAGAAGTGCGCTCCCTGCTGGCACGGCTGGGCTATGCCAACCTGGTGGATATCGTCGGTCGCTCCGACCTGCTGAAGCCCCGCGACGGTGCAAAACCCGCCAAAACCCAGTCCCTGCATTTGGAGACCCTGATCAACCTGCCCGACGTGCGCCAAGACCGGAGCTGGCTCACCCACGAAGCCGTTCACAGCAACGGCCCCGTGCTGGATGACACCATCCTGGCCGATGCCGAGGTGCAGCAGGCGATCCACAACCAGGGCACCGTGGCCAAGAGCTACAAAGTCATCAACACCGACCGCACCGTGGGCGCACGGGTGGCGGGGGTGATTGCCGACAAGTACGGTAACTCTGGCTTTGAGGGCCAACTGAACCTCACCTTTGAGGGCAGCGCGGGCCAGAGCTTCGGCGCGTTTAACCTGCCGGGGATGACCCTCACCCTAGTTGGCGAGTCGAACGACTACGTGGGCAAGGGCATGAACGGCGGTGAACTGGTGGTGAAGCCCCCCGTAGACATCACCTACGACCCCTCCGAGAACGTGATTATCGGCAATACCTGTCTCTACGGCGCAACTGGGGGCACTCTGTATGCCCTAGGCCGCGCTGGGGAACGCTTTGCCGTGCGTAACTCCAAGGGGCAAGCGGTGATTGAAGGCGCTGGCGACCACTGCTGCGAATACATGACGGGCGGCACCGTGGTTGTGCTTGGCCCTGTGGGTCGCAACGTGGGTGCGGGGATGACCGGGGGCTTGGCCTACTTCCTGGACGAAGACGGTAACTTCCCCACCCTGGTGAACCCGGAAATCGTCAAGGTGCAGCGGGTGATTACTCCGGCTGGGGAGGCCCAGTTGAAGGCGCTGATTGAGGCCCACGTCGCCCATACGGGCAGCGCCAAGGGCCAGCGCATCCTCGACAACTGGAGCGAGTATCTGCCCAAGTTCTGGCAGGTGGTGCCCCCCTCCGAGGCCGACAGCCCAGAGGCCAATCCGGCGGAAAAGGTGCTGAGTTCGGCCCAGTCCTAAATCGCAGATAACGAGCCCCCCGGTTTTTTCAAGAAGCTGGGGGGCTGATTCACGGAGGCAGTGCAATATGATGATCTGGATTTGATCAGGGGCTATCATGCCATTATTGCCATCCTCCACTGGCCTATGCCCTTACCCCCAACCTCAGTTCCCTGGCTCCAGGTGATGACGGATCGCATCGTTCAGCAGTTCGATCCCCTTAAAATTATCCTATTTGGCTCCTATGCCAGGGGAGAAGCGACGGCAGATAGCGACATTGATCTGCTGGTCGTGCTTTCTGCGTTAACACACAAACGGGAAACGACCATTGCTATCCGAAACATTTTGGCCGATCTACCTATCGCCAAGGATATTGTGGTAACAACCCCCGTTGAGATTGCTGAGTATGGGGATTTAGTTGGCCCAATTCTCAGACCTGCTCTCCGGGAAGGCAAGGTGATCTATGAGCGAGATGAATAAAAGCCTCCTAGTCGTCGCGCCTCAAACGGTGTCAACGTAAATAGCGGTTGGCTTCTTGCAGAACTTGGGCAAGCTCTGGCTTATCGGTGGCAACCACGTTATCAGGTAGGTGTTTGTGATGGGGAAAACTCGCTAGGTCGGGGAAATGGGGGGTGCTGTCGTAACGGAAGATGAGTTGGTGATTTTTATCTTGGAAATGATAGGGATAGTCAAGCTGCGTAACTTGGCCATCAATCACCCGCAGCGCCTCACTAACGGCTAGCAAATATTTGGCCTGGAAATGTAAGCGATCAATCTCTCACGCGACATATTGCAGCCGTTGGCCTAGCTCTTGATAGAGACCTAGGTATTGTTGATAGAGACCTGCCCACTCCACAAGGTCTTCGTCGTCGCTGGTGTTGCCCTGGCTGTATTGGCTGAAGAATTCGGAGGAATCCATCTGGTATTGCAGCTCATAGGTTGTGAGCTGCTTGGCTAAGGCAATGAGGGCATCGAGGGGGTTGGTGTATTCGATGATTTGCTTTCGCATCGACCATACCAAATCTAGTTTCAGTCTATTGTGGCAGATTGCCCTTGCGCCATACCTTACCCCAGCCCACAGGGGGCAGGTAACCGTTCACATCCCCCCTCTCCTTGAACGAGAGATCAAGGGTTATAGCGATTTAGCCAGGGGGGGAGTGAATCATTACGATCTACCTATCGCCAAGAATATTGTGGTAACCACCCCCGTTGAGATTGCTGAGTATGGGGATTTAGTTGGCCCAATTCTCAGACCTGCTCTCCGGGAAGGCAAGGTGATCTATGAGCGAGATGAATAAAATCCTCGTTGAGACTCGCCGTTGGCTGGCCTATGCTCAGCGGGATTTCACCGCTGCACAAGCCCTGGCACGGGAAGGGGATAGGTTTGCTCCACAGATTTGCGTTTTGTCCCAACAGGCTGCTGAAAAAAGCTTAAAAGCAGCTCTAATTTTTCTCCAAATAGAGTTTCCGTTTCGCCACGATCTCGAACTTCTCGCCTCACTTTTCCCAAAAAACTTGGTCTGTAGTCAACTCACGAACCTTCCAAGATTGACAGAATGGACTGTGGAAAGCCGCTACCCTAGCAGACTAGAAGAGCCAACCCTAGAGGATGCCCAGACTGCATTGGAACTGGCTCAGGAAGTGCTGTCATCCGTCCAAGCTGATTTGGTACAGCAGGGTTTTTCGCTATCGCCCTAGGTCAAGAACAGGGGATGGCCTAGCGCAAAGCGTAATCCTTGCTGGTCAATAACTGGATCTATTGCGCTAGAGCTAGTTCTGGAGCGAGTATCTACCCAAGTTCTGGCAGGTGGTTCCCCCTCCGAGGCCGACAGCCCAGAGGCCAATCCGGCGGAAAAGGTGCTGAGTTCAGCCCAGTCCTAAATCGCAGATAACGAGACCCCCGGTTTCTTCAGGAAGCCGGGGGCTGCATAATGGGAGGAGTACAGTAGCATCGTTTCCCTAGCGGCCCGCTGCCCTTCGACATGGGTTAACCCGCCATGAGGTTTAGCTGTCTCCAGAGCGAACTCAATCATCATTTGTCCTTGGTGAGCCGAGCGGTGCCCTCGCGTCCAAGTCGGCCTGTCCTCGGCAATATTTTGGTGATGGCGGACGCAAAACAGCAAACCGTCACCTTAGTCGCCTCTGATGAGGTGTTGGGGATAGAGAGTCGCTTTCCGGCGGAGGTTGAAGCCCCTGGAAACCTGACATTGCCCGCTAAGCTCTGGGGAGATCTGATCTCTCGATTGCCCAATGAAGCGGTACACATTGAAGCTGATGTCGATGAGACAACGGTCATCATAACCAGTAGCCCAGGGCGCTACAAAATTCGGGGACTTGGTGCTGAGGATTATCCTTCTCTTCCAACGGTGGAGGACGGGGATGCGGTGTCTCTATCGGCGGAGTCACTTCTGTATGGGCTGGAAAGGTCTCTATTTGCTGTAAGTAATGATGAAACCAAGCAGGTCTTGACTGGGGTTCATTGGCTATCGGATGAAGATACCCTCAAATTTGTGGCCACTGATGGCCATCGATTAGCGGAAGTACAAATGGTGGATAGAACGGGCAAGCTGATCCCACCAATGAAGATGACGATACCCGCTAAGGCTCTGCGGGAACTAGCGCATACGATTAAAGCCCATACTTTTACTGGGATAGTTCAGGTTCGCTGGGATGACACCCAAGTCCTGTTTGATCTGGGTGGTCTTCACGAGCTGACTACGAGATTGCTGGAGGGGCAATATCCCAACTATCGGGATTCGTTTCCGAAGCCGAAGAAATTGACCCGTCACATCATTCTTAATCGGGATGAACTCATCAAAAGCCTGAATCGGATAGCTGTGCTGACAAGCCCCAAGGACGGCATTGCCAAATTCTCATTGAACAGCGTAGTCCAGCGAGTGAATCTATCGGTAGAAGTCCAGGGAGTAGTAAGAGGGCGTGAGGACTTAGCGGCCCAAATGATGGGTGACGACCTAGACATTGCCTTTAATATTAGCTATCTGCTGGATGGATTGAAAGCGTTTAATAGTCAACAGGTGCAAATGAGGTGTAGCACGGCCACAAGTCCTGCAATATTAAGTCCTCTCGGAGATGCCAACATTATCTATTTGGTAATGCCTGTGCAAATCCGTAACGGAGAACCAGAGGATCTAGATGACGAAAATTTAGAAGATCTGGAAAATGAAGAGCTAGAAGATCTGGAGAACGAAAACTTAGACAAGCTTGACTTGGATGAGGCTGACTGGCTAGAAGCCATCGAAGTCGCTGACCTTGAAGATGAAAGAGAAAAAGATTTAAAGTTAGTCGTCATTCGCGAAGGCCAAGCTGCATTCAGGGAAAACTTACTTTCTGCCTATGATGGTCGGTGTGCAATCACAGATTGTTCGGTCAAAGATGTTCTAGAGGCGGCTCATATTGTTCCCTATCTAGGCGTGAAAACCAATCACCTGTCAAATGGGCTGATTTTAAGATCCGACTTGCATAAGCTATTTGACTCATTCAAGATTGCTATCAACCCAGACACGCTCATAGTTTGCGTAGCTCCAGAGCTGATGGAAACCGAGTATCGTGAATTGAATGGGAAGCCGCTTAGGAAAGTGCGTCCTAAATATCCACCCGTAAGCGAGAGTGCTTTAAGGCATCACTTTAATCAATGCTTGTGGATCAAATCTCCAAATAGTTGTTAGTGGACAACACTATAGTGGTTCTCGTTGGCATAAGGTACGTACAGAGACCTAAAACCCTTGTCTGGAAAGGTTCCTGCTGTACTTCATTCGTTCAGGAACCGCTATAGAATAGAGAGCATTATATTTGTCTAGAAGCGTATTCAGAATATTACCTTTACCTAGGCTAAGATGAGAAGAAAACTTGCTAGCAGAAAAGGATTTTCTCAGCATTGCCTAAATGCTAAGGGACAAGCTATCGCCCCCTACGAAGCCGAAATGGATACCATCGTCGCCCAACCCTACGGCCTCACCGACGCAGAACTTGCCATTATTGGAGGGAGGGATAACTATGAATGAGTTTGAACTCTCTGATCACGCTCGATTCCAGATGAAGGAGCGAAATATTCAACCATCTTGGTTGACAGAAACCCTTTCTAACCCTGATCAGATTTTGCTCCTTGCCGACTCTCACGGCAACACCCACTATCTAAAGCAGATTCCAGAGTTTGGCCATCGATGGTTGCGCGTAGTGGTTAACCCTAACATTTTTCCCAACCGAGTAATCACGCTGTTTTTCGACAGGAGGCTAAAATGAAACTAACCGTTCATAAAGATGATGATGCCCTATCCCTGCGCCTAGACGATACGGCCATCATCGAGTCTGAAGAAGTCAGTGAAGGTATTATCTTGGATTACAACGCAGAAGGAAAGGTCGTTGGCATCGAAGTTCTTTACATCAGTCAACGTAGCCCTAATTCCTGGCAACAAATCTTGCTAGAAACAACCGCCTAATCTTAGGCGATTCCCATTATCTCTACCTTCTGAGAGAAAGTAGACGTTATGAAACAAACTGAAATCAGAAAAAATGGCTACAAAGCTCTGATAGATTCCCTAGGTATCGTTGGTAAGCTGTTAGTCATCTAAACTGCGTATAATACATTAAAATTCTGGAATAAGCCATGGGAGTCAGAAACTATCTAACGTCAGAGGAAAAGCAAGAGCTTCAGAAGC
>NZ_JACJRS010000032.1 GCF_014697375.1 Phormidium sp. FACHB-1136 | reverse complement strand
AGGAATAATGTCATTGAGATATTTTAAGGTTTTATTTTTGTTGAGCAATTCCTGCTGGCGTTCCTCAAAGTCCCAGAATCCTTTTTGTCCCATAGTCCTGATGAGAAGTGAGTAATTTATACTGTCTATGATCTCATCTTTTCGTGTCTATCGACTATCTCTTTAAGAATCAAAATACTAATGATCAAATATTGGACTATTAGCAAATATTTCAGGAGTCTAGATTTCGGCGTGAGTCTCATTGTGAGACAGTGTCTTCAGTATTTTTCGAGGTGCCCTAAGGTTTTATTTTTGTTGAGCAATTCCTGCTGGCGTTCCTCAAAGTCCCAGAATCCTTTTTGTCCCATAGTCCTGATGAGAAATGAGTGATTTATATTATCTATGATCTCATCTTTTTGTGTCTATCGACTATCTCTTTAAGAATCCAAATACTAATGGGCACCTCGAAAAAACCAGATTTCCCTAGGAGTGACAACGTGATTCAAAGGTTTCCAGCTTCTCGAAAGCTGCCAAATGGTAATTAATCGAGGTGCCCTAATGATCAAATATTGGACTATTAGCAAATATTTCAGGAATCTAGATTTCGACATGAGTCTCATTGTGAGACAGTGTCTTCAGTATTTTTCGAGGTGCCCGATGAATTATTTTTGGAGGGGGCTTAACTAGCTATATATTTACTTCTGTAGGGCATTAATTATCATTCTGACTATATTGACATACAGCTCAGTCTAGCAAATAACACCCTTACCCCAATACCGGATGCTGCTCTAGTACTTTGGCCAAATACTTGCCCGTGTAGGAACCCGCCACCTGGGCCACCGCTTCTGGGGTGCCTTGGGCGATCAGTTCGCCGCCTCGGTCGCTGCCCTCTGGGCCGAGGTCGATGATCCAATCGGCGCAGCGAATTACGTCGAGGTTGTGTTTGCCCACGCAGACAGCATTACGCCTCCCCATTGAGACACCTTTTCGACTCAGGATCGCCATCGATTTAACCAGCCAACTTGCCCCAGCCAAGTATCCGCCGTCGTCTCCTGCAACAGGCGATCCAGGGCATGGATCAAATTGGTCAAACTCCAGCTACTCTGGGCTGCCAGGATAATGCCACTGTGTTCGGGATATTGCACCACCAACGCTAGAAAATCTTTCACGTTAAAGGTAAAAATACATCAGCCCTGGGCTGTTGCTTGCAGAAGCTGAGCTTTATCGCTGACATCCTCTGGCATCTAGGGGTTGGGGTTCGGGTCACATCATGGCCACGGGCCAACAAGGCTGAATGCAAGGCTTTGATGGACGTATCTGCATCCAGGTGCAGTTTTAGGCTAGGCATGGGATGCCTCGATGGCGGCCTCTAGGGCCATCGCACCCTCTATTTCGGCTTGGTTTGCCGCATAGAAGGCGAGGGCACCATCAATTTGAGGGATACTCAGATTGTATTCCTCAGCCAGTTGTTCCTTGGTGAAACCCCACTGGTGGAAGGCGATGGCGATGGTTTGTATCCGAATGCCCGTACCCGATACCACGGGCACGGGTTGGCCGCTGGCTCCCTGGCGATAGGCCACGTTGGGAAAGGCCGGATCGGTGGCCTGATGAAAGAATTTTGCCAAAAGCTGAAGGGTCATGGCTTCAACCGATAGCCCGTGTTGCGCGGCTTCTTTCGCTAAGCGTTGCTCTAATTCGGGGGGAAGATCGAGGGTTAAGGTCATCGTTCTACCGGGCTACCTAGCCTCCATAGTAGCGCTCCTACCCTGCCGGATGCCGCTCTAGCACCTTGGCCAAATACTTGCCTGTAGCCGCAACTATTCTGCGAGTGGCAACAAATCGTTGGGTTCTGGCTCAACATCAGCGACCTTGGCCAATACGGCCTCATAGCTAGAGCGACTGCCTTGGCTGGCACGGTCTTTTAGATAGCCTTCGGTGGTTAAGGCCGAGATTTTCTCAGCAACCGCCAGCGTGATGAACTGATCCAACAAAACCCCATCTTGATCAGCTAGCTTTTGCAGACTTTGAGAGAGTGTTTCGTAGTAGGTGTTCCACTCAAAGAAGTCTATCGTGTCTTCTAGTTCACCTGCTTGAAAGCGTTGGTAGAAATCCTCAGATGACATCTGATAATGGTCTTCAAACTGCTTCAATCGAAGCTTCAAATCCTGGACTTGTCCTGAAACTGAAGCTTTCTGAAGTTCATGGTCTAGGGATTGCCGTTCTTCGTCAGACAGCGAAAGAATGACCTGCGCTAAGGATTCCACTAGTTTTTGATTCATAGAATATCTCCAACACACAGCATTAGGCTATCTATTGCCTCTAACGCCTGCATCAAGGTAGCACCCGCCCCAAAGTTGTTGTAGGGGGTCGGCAAATCGTAGGTTTTGAAGGGTTCTAGGGGCGAAATATCTTCGGCTGCTTCTAGATCCTCTGCGAGAATCCGAATCAGTTTCAGTTTCTCGATAACCGAGAGTTTACGAACGGATGGAAGAACTTCAGACAGTGTCATATTAGAGTCTCCAAGCTTAAAATCTTGTGCTTTGAGGGCTTTGATGTTGGGGTGGAATCGGGGAGTTTGCTCTAGCTGCTGCAAACATCGAGCAATTTTCTTGGCTAGGGCTTTGTCTGCATTGGCATAGGTTTTTGCGGCATCTGGGTGGAGGAGAACGTCATACATCGGAGCGAATGGTTCTCCATGAGGTGTAATGCGCTTTAGGAGTCGCTTGGTTTTGCTTAATGCGTTCTAACAGCCCAGGAATGGCCAAAAGTTCTTGGGTGGCGGCTTCACTTTCTGCGTTTGCTAGGTAAGCGGCAAAATCAGCCAGTACTTGTAGGCGTTCTGGGGAAAGTTGTTTGAGGGAATCATTAAGCTGGCGTTGTAATTCTGCTACGGATACTACAACTCCTGACTCCATATCTTCGACTGGGAAATTATCGGTAGAGTTCATGACTTTGCCTGCTTAGCGACTTCAAAAATAAAGGATTCTAAAGACGATCACACAAAACCTTCATCAGTTTCAACTTCTGAAGGTATAGCCCTAGCAGGTCTTTACCTGGCTGACAGTGTAGTGCAGATTTAACAAGTAAACTTGATCAAAAGTAGAGAATTTCCATGTACTGCCATGAGAGTTTAGAGCACTAAAGCATTTGCTTAACTTTAAGATGAATCAGTCAGAAAAATAAAAAATTTCTCTATAAACAATCAACACTTCATGATCCTGGGGCAGAATTTTAGTTGATATTTGATCAAGTATTGTATTAGCCATATTTGATGCTGTTTTACAGGCCCATTTAGCAGCTTTTGCAGTACTGATTAACAATGTTATTGACTCAATACTGGTGTACTGCTGCACAATCCCTTTACTTCGGAGTTTCCTTGCTAGTCTTCGCCCCAAGAACCTAGATTCCTGATTATCACTAGCCTCTATTAGATCTTCTGGCTTTAGATGAACCAAGCAATCACGTAATCTAAATAGATCTGCAAAATCCTGATAAGGATTTTGCCCTTTATCAAATTGGCTTTCTAGTGCCTGACTTGCTAAAAAAAACTTATTCTGTGTACTTTTGTAGCCATCATTTTCTTCTATTGCATTAATTAACAGATCGAGCGATGATTCGTTGACTCCAGACTCCTTTACATTTTTGGCGATAGCAAGTAATTCATTGATAAATGCCTCTAGGGTAAAGGCTGAAAAAACAATAGCGACTATTGCATCATGTTGACGCTGGATTTCAAAGCCTTCACTAGCCTTACGATATCCATTTTTGGCAATTTCAAAAAAATGATTGGAATCTATAATGAAGCCTTGAGGAGAATTCATTGATTAAATCTCTATGTTTTTTGTGATCAATGATAGGGCAAAAAGCACCTGTAAATTATCTATTTAAAATCACGCACCAGCTTCTCTTGCCCATTTTCTGACTTTCTCCATCATTTTCGGCTCATTGATAACATCAAACTTACACCAAGGCTCTGGCCCATCGAAACCAATGATTATATTTCTCTGAACGCTGTAGTCACCTTCAGTCAGGCTACCAAAAAAGTATGCGGCAATATCTAGCTCTTGCTCTAGAGTTTGATTATCCATATGCCTTAGAATCTCACGAGCCAAGGCTACAGTTTTACCAGAAAACAACTTTCCTTCATCAAATTTTCCTCTAAAAATCAATAACTTGTACATCTTGCGAGATACATCATAGGTTGTTGCCATTTGATCTAGATTTAAAGCTCCATAATCGATTATTTTAAAGAATCTATACCCACTATCAATAGCCATGTCATAGTCAAATCCCATGGCACATTCAATCATGTTCATATAAAAAAAGGGATTGTTTGCGTATTTTCTTTCAACACTTTTTATAGAAGAAAAGGCTTGCTTAAAGTATTGAGAAGCACTTTTGGGTGAAGACTGATACGTCTGCATTCCTTTGTTATATAAGCTTACAGCATGTCTTAATGCCTCATCTCTAAATATTGCAGTGTTCCAATCAGCTTGATTGCTTATCATAGATAACGAGCTTGGTGCTTGAGAAGAATAAGGTTCGGGCGGAGAATCTAGTTTCTCCGAACCAATATTGTTAGAGTTATCTTTGCTAAGGGCAATTAAAAACAATATAAAACTCACGAAAATAAGGATTAAAAGCAAGGCACCCATGGTACTCTCCCTAACTATTTTCTAGGTGTTTCTAGCATGTTTAATGAACTTTGCGGTTTCACCAACCTGGTTATCTAATACAAGTCCCAAAAGCATTGAAAATACGTCGTCTTAGAATTGAAGCCCATAGTCCCTAAGTCGGAGCCAGAAGACTTGACTGAATGGGCTCTTGGGCTAACGTCCCTCACAAGAAATCAGGAGTTTCCGGAGATATTGCAGGCAATCAGTTCATCAGTTCGCCAACTAATTAAGCGATAGATTCATCAGATAACCACCGCGATGACTAATATTGTCCATCGAACTTGCAAGATGACACCTAGATCTTAAGAAATTAATCATCATTCCTGCCGTATCGGGAAACAAGCCCAACCTAGCAAATAACGCCCCTACCCCGCCGGATGCTGCTCTAGCACCTTGGCCAAATACTTGCCCGTATAGGAACCCGCCACCTGGGCCACCGTTTCCGGGGTGCCTTGGGCGATCAGTTCGCCGCCTCGGTCGCCGCCCTCTGGGCCGAGGTCGATGATCCAGTCGGCGCAGCGGATTACGTCGAGGTTGTGTTCAATCATCAGCACCGAGTTGCCCTTGTCTACCAGACGTTGCACCACGTCGAGGAGTTTGTGGACATCGTAGAAGGAGAGTCCGGTGGTGGGTTCGTCGATTAAATACAGGGTTTTTCCGGTGGAGCGGCGAGCCAGTTCGGAGGCGAGTTTCATCCGTTGGGCTTCGCCGCCGGAGAGGGTGGGG
The DNA here is from genome assembly GCF_014697375.1 of Phormidium sp. FACHB-1136. Lineage (GTDB taxonomy): Bacteria > Cyanobacteriota > Cyanobacteriia > Phormidesmidales > Phormidesmidaceae > Nodosilinea. The sequence continues at coordinate 50,701 of NZ_JACJRS010000032.1, read as the reverse complement.
GCGGTTTGGCCGAGGCGAATGTAGCCCAGGCCCACGTCTACCATCGTTTGCAGGCGGCTGGCGGCCTGGGGGATGTTTTCAAAAAACACCAGGGCTTCTTCGGCGGTCATGTTCAGCACGTCGGAGATGTTTTTGCCCTTGTAGGTCACTTGCAGGGTTTCGCGGTTGTAGCGGGCACCTTTGCACACCTCGCATTGCACATAGACATCGGGCAGGAAGTTCATTTCAATCACGTTCACGCCCTGGCCGCCGCAGGCTTCGCAGCGTCCGCCCTTGACGTTGAAGGAAAACTGCCCCGCCTTGTAGCCCCTGGCCTTAGCCTCGATGGTTTCGGTGAACAGGTTGCGAATCACGTCGAACACGCCCGTGTAGGTGGCGGGGTTGGAGCGAGGGGTGCGGCCAATGGGAGATTGGTCGATGACGATCACCTTATCCAGCGCCTTGAGGCCGTCCAGCTTTTCGAGGTCTTTGGGGAAGGGGACTTTGCTGCCGAAGTGGTGTTGCAGGCCGGGGTAGAGCAGCTCGTTGATCAGGGTGGATTTGCCGGAGCCGGATACCCCGGTAATGCAAACCAGTTTGCCCAGGGGAATGTCTACGTCTAGATTTTTCAGGTTGTTGCGGTGGGCATTTTTGAGGGTCAAGGCCCGCCCGTTGCCCGGTCGCCGTTCTGCCGGGGTGGGGATGCTGCGTCGCCCAGAGAGGTAGGCTCCGGTGAGGGAATCCTGGGCCGTCATCAGCGCCTTCAGGTCGCCCTCGGCTACGATGGAACCACCGTGGATGCCCGCCCCAGGGCCAATATCCACCAGGTGATCGGCGGCGCGGATGGTGTCTTCGTCGTGCTCCACCACGATCAGGGTGTTGCCCAGGTCGCGCAGGCGGGTGAGGGTGTTGAGCAGACGGTCGTTGTCGCGCTGGTGTAGGCCGATGCTGGGTTCATCGAGGACGTAGAGCACCCCCGTTAGGCCAGAGCCGATCTGGGTGGCCAGCCGAATGCGCTGGGCTTCACCGCCAGAGAGGGTCATGGCGGTGCGGTGCAGGGTGAGGTAGTCTAGGCCCACATCCATCATGAATTGCAGACGGGCGCGGATTTCCCGCAGCACCAGTGCCCCAATTTGCAGTTGGCGGGCCGAGAGTTTTGGAGAATCACCCTCTTCGCCTACCAGAGTACGGATGCGTTTTAGGCATTCCCGAATCGAGACATTGGTGAGGTCGCTGATGGAATGGGGGCCGATGCGAACGGCGTTGGATTCGGGCTTGAGGCGGGTGCCGTGGCAAACTTCGCAGGTTTGATCGACCAGGTACTTCTCTAGCTTTTGCTTGTAGAGTTCCGAGGTGGTTTCCTTGTATTGCCGATCTAGGATGGGCAATACGCCCTCGTACTGGCGATAGTAGCCCTTGCGATCCCGGTAGCGGGAATCGGACTCAATATAAATCTTCTCTTCACTGCCGTGGAGGACGATGTGCTGTTGTTCGGGGGTGAGGCTGTCCCAGCGGGCTTGGATTTCAAAGCCAAAGGCTTGGCCAACGCTGTAGAGCAGCGAGAAATAGTAGGTGTTGTCCTTTTCCGACCAGGGAGCGATGGCGGCGTAGACGGGCAGGGTGGGATCGGGCACCACCAAATCCGCCGAAAACGTCCGCAGACTGCCCAACCCGTGGCAGTGGGGACAGGCTCCGTAGGGGGAGTTGAAGGAAAACAGTCGCGGCGACAATTCCTCCATCACCGCCCCATGTTCGGGACAGGCGAAGTTTTCAGAAAAGACCAGTTCCTTCGGCAGGGTGTCGGCCAACGCGGAACCATAGCTGCCCCCGGCTTCTGCTGCCTGGGGTGTCCGATCCGGCAGACGATCCGACAGGGACACCACATTATCCTTAGCGACCGCTTCTCCGGTGCCCGATTCCTGATTCTTCTCCGCCAGGATGTCAATCACCGCGATCCCCTCCGACCGCTTTAGGCAGGTGGCCAGGGAATCCGCCAGTCGCTCTTGCAGACCGTCTTTCTTCACCAGACGATCCACGACCACTTCGATGTGATGGCTGTGGTTTTTGTCGAGTTCGATGTTGTCGGTGAGTTCGCGAATTTCCCCGTTCACCCGCACCCGCACAAAGCCTTCGGAAGCGAGGCTGGAGATCAGTTTTTTGTGGGTGCCCTTTTTGCCTCGGACAACGGGGGCGAGTACCTGAAACCGAGTCCGATCCGGCAGGGCCATTACCCGGTCGATCATTTGATCGATGGTCTGGGGCGAAATGCTGCGGTCGCAGTGGGGACAGTGGGGTTCCCCGGCTCGTCCGTAGAGCAGCCGCAGGTAGTCGTAGATTTCCGTCACCGTGCCCACCGTGGAGCGGGGGTTGTGGGAGGTGGATTTTTGGTCGATGGAAATAGCAGGACTCAGCCCCTCGATGGCGTCCACATCGGGCTTGTCTACCTGGCCGAGGAACTGCCGCGCATAGGCGCTGAGGGATTCCACATAGCGGCGCTGGCCCTCGGCAAAAATCGTATCAAACGCAAGGGAAGACTTGCCGGAACCGGATACCCCCGTGAACACCACCAGCTTGTTGCGGGGAATCTCTAAATCCAGATTTTTGAGGTTGTGCTGCCGTGCGCCCCGAATGCGAATCACGTTGTCATTCAGCGCCGCATGGTGGTGAGCCAGCCCCGTGTGGCCAAGGTCAATGCCGGAGTCCTGGGGCGCGTCCTGATGGTCAGCGGAGGGCTTACCGTTAGTCGCCTTTTCCCCGGTGGCCTTGCCCTTGCTTGTCTTGCCAGTGGTGGACGCTCGCCCGTTGCGAGATGTGGCGGATTTCTTGTCGGCAGCGTCCGATTTCGGCATGTTTGGGGGCTTCGTGACAATGCTTTACCAATTTAACATTTATACATACAGGTTTAGGGTACAACTCCGGTAGGGCTCCCTTGTCAAGCCGATGACTGCTCAATCAAGCGCATCCTCAAGGCTGGCATCTGCGGTTTAGGGAGTTGTCTAATTGGCACTGTGTGGTCAAGAATGGAGGATGTTCTGTCGTCTGGGAATCCGTACTCCTGGGCGATTATGTTCTACGTTTTGGGTTTGCCTTAGGAGCCTGCTGTGAGCGACGCATTTGACTACGACCTAGTGATTATTGGGGCTGGGGTAGGGGGCCACGGAGCCGCGCTCCACGCCGTTAAATCGGGTCTAAAAACCGCCATTGTAGAGGCGGATGTGATGGGCGGCACCTGCGTAAACCGGGGCTGCATTCCCTCCAAGGCATTGCTGGCGGCGTCGGGTCGGGTGCGGGAACTGCGCGACGATCACCACCTCAAATCCCTGGGCATCCAAGTCGGCCAGGTCGGCTACGACCGCAGCGCCATCGCTGATCATGCGAAGAACTTGGTCAGCAAAATCCAGGGCGACCTCACCAACAGCCTTACCCGCTTGAACGTAGACATCCTCAAGGGCTGGGGCCGTGTGGTGGGCGAACAAAAGGTAGCCATCGACACCGCCGAGGGCGAAAAGATCGTCACCGCCAAGGACATTATTCTGGCTCCGGGTTCGGTGCCCTTTGTGCCCCCCGGCATCACCACCGACGGCAAAACCGTCTTTACCAGCGATGAAGCCCTGAAGCTAGACTGGCTACCCGACTGGATCGCCATCATCGGCAGCGGCTACATTGGCCTAGAATTTTCCGACATCTACACCGCCCTGGGCTGCGAAGTCACCATCATCGAAGCCCTGGATCAGCTCATGCCCACCTTCGACCCCGACATTGCTAAGGTGGCCCAGCGGGTGCTGATTGCACCGCGTGATATCGACACCCGTGCCGGACTGATCGCCAAGACCATCACCCCCGGCAACCCCGTGGTGATTGAACTGGCCGACCGCGAAACCAAGGAAGTGGTGGAAGTCCTGGAAGTGGATGCCTGCCTGGTCGCTACCGGACGCATTCCCGCCGCCAAGAACATGGGCCTAGAGCGCGTGGGCGTGGAGCTAGATCGACGCGGATTTATCCCCGTCAACGACCGTCTGCAAGTGACCCGCAACGGCGAACCCGTGCCCCACCTGTGGGCCATTGGCGATGCCACGGGCAAGATGATGCTGGCCCACGCCGCCTCTGCCCAGGGGGTGATTACCGTTGAGAACATCTGCGGCCAAGATCACACCGTCAACTATATGAGCATCCCCGCCGCCGCTTTCACCCACCCGGAAGTGAGCTTTGTGGGGCTGACGGAACCCGCCGCCAAGGAAAAGGCCGCAGCGGAAGGATTCGCCATCGACACCGTGCGCAGCTACTTCAAGGGCAATTCCAAAGCCCTAGCGGAGGGTGAAACCGAGGGTCTCGCTAAGGTGATCTACCGCAAAGACACCGGGGAAATTTTGGGCGCACACATCATCGGTTTGCACGCCGCTGATTTGATCCAGGAAGCCGCCAACGCTATCCACCAGGGGCAAACCGTCACCGATCTGTCCTTCTGTGTCCACACCCACCCCACCCTTTCCGAGGTGATGGACGAAGCCTTCAAACGCGCTGTGGTGGTTCCCGTATGACTATCCGCCGTCGTCCCCCCAATCCCCCCGTTGCGGTGAAGCATTTGCATTACCAAGTCCAAGCCCCCGACGCCGAACCGCGCAACATCCTGGAAAAAATCGTTTGGCACAAGGAAAAAGAGGTGGCCCAACTGCGGGAACGCCTGCCCTTGGCCGACCTTCAGCGGGACGTGTTGAGTGCTCCCCCCGCTAGGGACTTCATTGCCGCCCTGCGCCAGGGGCCAACCTCCCCAGCGTTGATTGCCGAGGTCAAAAAAGCCTCCCCCAGCAAGGGCGTGATTCGCGAAGACTTTGACCCCGTGGCCATTGCCCAAACCTACGCTAGCCACGGGGCCGCTTGCCTCTCGGTACTGACGGACAAAGCCTTCTTCCAAGGCGATTTTGAATACCTAGCCCAGGTGCGGCAAGCGGTGGAGATTCCGTTGCTTTGCAAGGAGTTCATCATCTACCCCTACCAGATGTATTTGGCCCGCTGCAAAGGGGCCGATGCGGTGCTGCTGATTGCGGCCATTTTGTCCGACAAAGACCTGCGCTACTTTGTGCAGATTGCCAAAGCGTTGGGCATGGCCGCCTTGGTCGAAGTTCACACCCTGGAGGAACTGGATCGGGTACTGGCGATTCCAGCGGTGACGCTGATCGGCATTAACAATCGTGATTTGGAAACCTTCACCACCGACCTGGCCACCACCGACACCCTGATTACCGCCCGACGGGCCGAACTGGAGGCTAGAAATGCCTTAATTGTGGCTGAATCGGGAATTTTTACCGCCGAAGACGTGCAAACCTTGGCTACTTCTGGAGCCAGTGCCATACTGGTAGGAGAATCGCTCATGCGACAGCCCGATCCAGGGGCAGCGATTGACCAACTGTTTCCGGCCAGGGCAGATTCGTGAAGGGCTGTTCCTGACTCAACGGAATACGGTTTACGCACGCGGGTTTATTTTTTGGGGCACAACACCTATGGTGACTCCGGGCCAGCCAGTTCCACTGCCATCCCACATTCACTACGAGCTACTGTTACAACTGCTAGAGCAACAGACCATGGCGACGGTCTACCCATCGCCCCACCTAAAGCAGCAGACCCAAGAGCTAATCTTTACCCTGAGAAAGGCGCTTTCCCAGCAGCGACAGCTTGAGCAAACCTGCAAGCTCTCCAATGTGCCTGTGGAGTATCAATGGTCAACCAATCAGCCCCTAGATCGATTTTCAGCGGAAGTCGGCAACGGTTGAGCCACCCTAGACGAATGCCCTCCTAGGGACTGAGCTAGGATGGGAATCTACGGGTCAGAACGGCGTGGGACATGGATCTTTCTTTTCTGTTGGCGATTGCGCTTCTCGTCGGGTTGTTTTTTTGGCTGAAGCGCTTTCGAGGGCGAGGGAGGAGCTATCGTCGTACCCGATCCACCGCTGCCCCAACCCAACCCCGCTCCGTCAAAGGTGCCACCCGGCGGGAACTGCTGCGTTTGGTGGGCGGTAACCAGGATGTAGCCCAGCGCTTGGTGGATCAGGTGCAGTTGCGCAACCCCAACCACAGCGAACAATGGTGCTGGGAAAAGGCGATCTACGACATCCAGCGGGATCGCCGTAGTTCCTAATGTCGGTTGGGCAACGAGCACCCTAGCCCCGCAGACGGGCTTTGAGTTGTTTGGCGGCTAGGGCATAGCCTCCATCGGCGCTGTCGATGAGGTGAAAGTGGCGATCTCGGCGGTTGAGGATCAGGCAGGTCATGAGTGCTCGGTCGGAAACATGAAGGCCGTAGGCGAGGTATCCCCGTTGGTAGCGATCTTCCAAATAGTCTCTAAGCTGCTGGGTTTGGGCTGGGGTGCCCGCCATCACCATGCGTAGAGAATCATCGAGCTTTTGGTAGTCCGATGCCGCCCACACCTCCTGCCGATAGCGGCCCCAGTCTACCCCGCCAGCCTTGATTCCCAGCGCCATGAAGGCAAAGCCCAACAGGGTTTCTAGGTACGCCCTAATCCAGTAGACCCATTGCCCCGATTTGGGTCTGTGGGCCTTCACCTCCGCCGAAAGCTGAAGCGGATTGAGCGTTACCGTCAACCGATCTATCGCAGCAGGGTGATAGTCGGCTGGGTTGCCGTAGAGGGTTTGGATTTGAGTCAGCACCTCCCGAAAGACGGCAGGGGGTAGGGTATGCCCACGCTTGGGGGCCGCCACAATTAGGCTGAGGGTGTGCCCTGGTTTGCTGGGAATGGCCCGCCAACGGCATTCTAGGCCCGATAGGTTAGCCGTGGCGGGGTTGCCTGCCTGCTCCAGTCGATACATCGCCTCGGTTTTGATCAATCGCTCGGCATAGGTGATGCCCCCGCCCTGAAAATTCGCCTGACAATAGGTGGGCGTGAGACGAAACTTAGCCACCTTCACGGGCATCTCTGGGGCCAAGGCCGACACAGGCACCACCCCCACCCGCAGGGTTAGCCCAAAGGCTTCCTGAGCGATGGTTTTTAGCCCCAGCAGGGCTTCCCGCGCCTGCCCCAGGGCCGAGGGAGGCACCAGTAATACGGCCCCATCGCCCCCGAATACAAAGGGCACATCCAAGGGCGCGATGGCGTTGAGCACCGCCATAATGGAACTTGCCCCCAGCACGTTGACGGCTTTATATTGTCCCCGTTCGATGGCGGCGGTAGACCCAGCTACGTCGGTCATCAACACATACCAATCCGCCGGAGCCGTCCGATAATGCGTGGAATCCGCCAGGTCGATAAAGCGCTCTAGCACTGGAAGCGACCGATAAAAGTCCTCGCTAGCCATCATCGCCTAGGCTCACAACATCAAGGGAATACCACCATCGAACCACGCCCCCCGGATTGAAACCGTCAGACCGTACAGAAAAGCCTACAGATATTAACCCCATCCCCTGGCGACCCTATCCTCTGGGCGGAGAGACTGGGCCTTAGACCCTCTGGGTGGGAAGACTTCGCCCCTACCGTAATCCGCCAATCCGCCCCACCCCCTTAACAATGCCCCTCCCCCGTACCTGATATACTGATCCTCCAACCGTTACAAACCGTAAACCGTCTGCCCACGGAGATTATGCAGCCCACCGATCCGGATAAGTTTACCGACAAAGCCTGGGATGCCATCGTTGAGGCGCAGGATGTCGCCCGCCGCTTCAAACATCAGTACTTAGAAGTGGAGCATGTGATGATTGCCATGCTCGACCAGGAGGAGGATGGGCTGGCCCACCGCGTTTTGGCTAAGGCCAAGCTGGATACGGATTTGATCCTGGACGAACTAGAAACCTTTACCCAGCGGCAGGCCAAGGTACGCACTCCCATGGATGGCAATCTCTACCTGGGCAAGAGCCTAGATCGAATGCTGGACAAGGCGGAGGAAGCGCGGGAGAACTTCAAAGATAAGCTGATTTCCGTGGAGCATTTGCTGCTGGGCTTTCAGCAGGATGAGCGCATTGGGCGGCGGTTGCTGCGGGGCTTTAATGTGGATTCCGCCGAGTTGATGGCGGCGATCCAGGCGGTGCGGGGTAGTCAGCGGGTCACCGATGCCAAGCCAGAAGCCCAGTATGAGGCGCTAGAACGCTTTGGTCTAGATCTCACCCAGGCGGCACGGGACGGCAAGCTCGACCCCGTGATTGGGCGGGATGAGGAAATTCGGCGGGTGATTCAAGTCCTGTCCCGGCGCACCAAAAATAACCCGGTGGTGATCGGCGAACCTGGTGTGGGCAAAACCGCCATTGCCGAAGCCCTAGCCCAGCGCATCATCAACGGCGAGGTGCCGGAATCGCTGAAGGGGCGGACGCTGATTTCCCTGGACATCGGGGGCCTGATTGCCGGGGCCAAGTTCCGGGGCGAGTTTGAAGAACGTCTGCGCCTGGTGCTGAAGGAAGTCACCGACTCCGAGGGGCAGATCATTCTGTTTATCGACGAACTGCACACCGTGGTGGGGGCCGGGGCAGGCCAAGGCACCATGGATGCGGGCAACCTGCTGAAGCCCATGCTGGCCAGGGGCGAACTGCGCTGCATTGGGGCCACTACCCTGGACGAATACCGCAAACACATCGAAAAAGACGCCGCCCTAGAACGCCGCTTCCAGCAGGTCTACATTGGCCAACCCAGCGCCGAGGACACGATTTCCATTCTGCGGGGGCTGAAAAATCGCTACGAGGGCTACCACGAGGTGGAGTTCGCCGATAGCGCACTGGTGGCGGCGGCGGTGCTGTCGGATCGCTACATTGCGGATCGGTTTTTGCCCGACAAGGCCATTGATCTGATCGACGAAGCGGCGGCCAAACTAAAAATGGAGATTACCTCCAAACCCGCCGAGCTAGAGGACATGGGGCGACGGCTGATGCAGCTTGAAATGGAAAAGCTGTCCCTAGAGGCCGAAGAACGGGTGGGAACCGCCAGTCGGGCCACCCGCGAACGCCTGGATCGCATTCAGCAGGAAATTGACCTCCTCACCCCCCAAAAGCAAACCCTGGATGACCAGTGGCAACTGCAAAACCAGGCCCGTGATGCCATCCACACCCTCAAGGAAGAAGAAGAAAACCTGCGCCGCCAGATTGACCAGGCCGAACGGGATTACGACCTGAACAAAGCCGCCCAGCTCAAGTACGGCAGACTGGAGGCGGTGCAGCAGGAACGGGAAGCGCTGGAAGCCCAGCTTGCCGAAATTCAAGACCAAGGGACAGCTCTGGCCCGCAAACAAGTTACCGATGCCGACATTGCCGAAATCGTCGCCAAATGGACGGGCATCCCAGTCAATCGCCTGATGGCCTCGGAACGGCAAAAGCTGCTGCAACTGGAGGGCCACCTCCACGACCGCGTCATCGGCCAAAACGAAGCCGTGGAAGCCGTTGCCGCCGCCATTCGTCGCGCCCGTGCGGGGATGAACGATCCCGGTCGGCCCCTGGGTTCCTTCCTGTTCATGGGGCCAACGGGGGTGGGCAAAACGGAACTGGCCCGCGCCCTGGCAGAATTTTTGTTCGACACCGAAGATGCCCTAATCCGCATCGACATGTCGGAATACATGGAGAAAAACGCCGTGTCTCGCCTGGTGGGTGCCCCTCCCGGCTATGTGGGCTACGAAGATGGGGGCCAACTCTCGGAAGCGGTGCGCCGCCATCCCTACTCCGTGGTGCTGCTGGATGAGGTGGAAAAGGCCCACCCCGACGTGTTTAACATTCTGCTGCAAGTGCTGGATGATGGCCGCATCACCGACTCCCAGGGCCATCGGGTGGATTTCCGCAACACTGTAGTGATCATGACCAGCAACCTCGGTAGCGACCACATTTTGGAACTGGCGGGCGACGACGACCGCTACGACGAAATGCGTAGCTTGGTACTAAAGGCCCTGCAAAAGCAATTCCGCCCTGAATTTCTTAACCGCGTGGATGACCTGATTCTGTTCCACTCTCTGCGGAAACAGGAACTACGGAAAATTGTGGCGATCCAAATTCGGCGGGTGGAAAAACGCCTCACCGACCAGAAAATTCGCCTAGACATCACCGATGCCGCCATCGACTTCATTGCCGAAAGCGGCTACGACCCCGTCTACGGTGCCCGACCCCTCAAGCGGGCCATCCAGCGCCTCTTGGAAAACCCCATCGCCACCAAAATCCTAGAAACCACCTTTACCGAAGGCGGCACTATCCAGGTCAATAAAGAAGGCGACGATGGGTTAGTTTTCAGCCATCAGGAACCCCAGCCTCCGGAAGAGATTGAAGTAACGACGGATCAGACCGATGATCAACCCTTGGCAGAATCTGTAGCGGGTAGTTAGTTGAGGCATCTGCCTCTAATCGTCTACCTCTAATCAACCGTAGGGGAGAGTTTCCTCGCCCCTCTCAACCAAGGATTGACCTTAAAGGATTGGCCTACCAAGGCATCCAGATTAAAAGGAATCTAGGTCGAGGGCCTTGGAGCCACCTTCTTCGATCATGGCTAAGATTTTGCCCAACTGCGACCAAATCAGCAGACCGCTAAGCAGGGTCATCGGGGCTCCCATGGCGTAGGCGACCTTACCAGAGAAGCCAAATAGCTCAATGCCAGAGGCTAGGAAAACGCACACCCCAGCACAAATGCCGAAGAAGGGAATTTTGAGCTGAGGCCCCCGTAGGGTCGCTAAAATCCGGGTCGAACGATTGCGGTTCCAGTCGCTGACGGCTTGTTGCAGGGCGGTACTAAAGGCGTAGCCAGAGGTAACGGCGGCTAGGAAGCCCGCTAGGAGCAGGATATAGGGAGGTTGGGAATACACGGGTAACGCTCTGAAACAATCATGAATCTTTAGCAATTATAGGGGAGAGGTTTCCCTTCTTTAGGGCAGTGGCTAAACCTGAAGCACTTGGCGCAGTTCGCCCATCCCCGGCACCAACTGTTCGGCCTGTTCTAGGGAGTAGGTGGTAAACGCTCCCCAGGCGGCACCAAGGACACGATCCACGGTCAGGTCGTCCTTCACTAAGGCCCACAGGCGTTGCACCTCTTCGGTGTGGAGGCGGTCGTTTTCGGTCAGGGCCAGCAACAGCATTCGGCGCAGGTGCAGTCCTTCCTCGGACATCAGGTAGCGAATCCCTAGGCCAGCGGTGGGCAGAACGTCGAAGTTACTATCACTGCGGGCAATGGCTAGCATATTTTCCAAGCGCTGCCACTGGAGTTGACCGTCCTTAAAGATGACCTCTAGGAGCCGCTGGCGCAGGGCCGGGGTTTCGCCTAACAGTAGCCGACGGGCCACATAGGGATAGGCCACATCGACAATTTTAAAGTCGGGATTCAGGCTCAAGGCCAACCCTTCCTGGGTGACCAGGGATCGAATAATCAGGGCAAACTTGGCAGGCACCCGGAAGGGGTAGTCATACATCAATTCCGAGAACTGATCCGTGATGGTCTTGAAATTAAAGTCCTGTACCCTGGCCCCCATGGCATCCCCCAACACCCGTTTGAGCGCAGGAATAATCGGCCCTAGTTCGGTCTCCGGGGTCAGGAAGCCCAGCTTGATGAAGGCAATCCCCAACCGTTCAAAGTCCTGGTTGATCAGATAGACAATGGCATCCACCAAGGTTTCCTTGGTGTCTTGATCCATCTGATCCATCATGCCAAAGTCGATGTAGGCCATGCGACCATCGGCGAGGGCGAACAGGTTGCCGGGGTGAGGGTCGGCGTGGAAGAAGCCAAATTCCAGCAATTGTCGCAGGCCGGAGGTAACACCAATTTCAATCAGCCGATCCTGATCCAGGTTATCTAGCGCCATCCCTTCAGCATCCGTTAGCTTGCTACCCTCGATCCATTCCAGGGTCAGCACTCGGTGACTGCTGTAGGGCCAGTAGATGGAGGGCACCTTCACCGTGGGGTCATCCTTGAAGTTGGCGGCAAAGCGTTCGGCGTTGCGCCCTTCATTCAGGTAGTCAATTTCCTCAAACAGCTTGATGCCAAACTCATCCACAATCAGGGTGAGATCATGCCCTAGGTTGAGGGGCAAAAATCGCGCTATCCACCCCGCGGCCCAACGCATCAGGTAGAGGTCTCGACTCAGCAAAGGCCGTAGGTTAGGGCGCTGCACCTTCACCGCCACCTCTTCCCCAGAAAAGAGGCGGGCGCGGTAGACTTGGCCCAGGCTGGCGGCGGCTACGGGGGCGGGGGAAATACTGCTAAAAATTTCTTCGGGGGAATAGCCCAGTTCCGCTTCGATGATCGCCCTGGCGAGGGGGGTGGGAAAGGGCGGAAGCTGATCCTGAAGTTTGGTTAGTTCCTCCAGAAAGTCTTTACGCACCAGGTCGGGCCGGGTGGATAGGGCTTGTCCCACCTTAATGAAGGTTGGCCCTAGGTCAATCAACACTTGGCGCAGTTGGGAGGCCCGTTTCTGGCGGTTTTGTTCCTCTCGCCGGAACCATTGATCAAACTTTAGCCCTAGAACAAAGGTGCCCAGCCACCAGAGAATTTGTACAATCCTTGTCCCTAGCGTCCACCAGCGCCACCGAAAATGACGGGCAATGACGGCAGCGTCATAGGCCCACAGAGCATTGGGATCTTCACCAGTCACAGTACGCTTGCCTCTCTTCCAGGGGGTAGGGGAACGATGCCAGGGAGCCTATGCCTATCCGAGTAATGCCCCGAGAAGCCACTGGCTCTAGTATCAGGTCTGCTTGTCTCCCGTTAAGACTAGTATAGAAAACTACAAACAAATTTACCTAAGAGATCCAAACCTTTACCCTGGGTTCTTGTTAGTAGGTCAATAGAGTTTTCTCAACGGTTGATGAATTACCGATAGAAGGAATGGCTGATCCACGAAAGGTCAACCCTGATCAGAGTCAGGCTAGCAGTACTGGGCGGCTTTCACACCCACCTCCGACAACACCTGCTTTAGGGTGGCGACCACGGTGTCCTGACGGGCGGCATCGAGTTCAGGGAACATCGGCAGGGAGAGGACTTGGTGCGAGGCCGCTTCGGCCTGGGGCAGGTCTCCTGGCTTGTAGCCTAGGGACTCGTACACGGGCTGAAGGTGTAGGGGGATGGGGTAGTAGACCATGCAGATCACCCCGGCTTCGCGCATCTTCTGCTGAATGTGGTTGCGTTCTTGGCCATCGGCGGTGGATCCAACAATGCGCAGGGTGTACTGGTTCCAAACGGACTGGCCAAAGTTGGGGGCTTGGGGGCGAACCACACCCTCTACATCAGATAGAAGGGCATCGTAGCGCTGGGCCACGGCGGCGCGTTGCTGGTTCCACTGATCCAGGTAGCGTAGCTTAATGGCCAGGATTGCAGCCTGCACCGAATCTAGACGGCTATTCACGCCAATGGCCTCGTGGTGATAGCGCACCCGACTGCCGTGCTCCCGCAGCATGGTCATGGTGTCGGCTAGGGCGGGATCGTTGGTGGTAATGGCCCCGCCATCGCCACAGCCTCCTAGGTTTTTGGTGGGGAAAAAGCTAAAACAGCCCACATGGCTCAGACTACCCACCGATTTCCCCTGCCATTGCGCCCCCGTCGCCTGGGCGCAATCTTCAACGACGGCGAGTTGATGGCGACTAGCCAGGTCTAGGATTGGCCCCATGTCCACCGGATGACCAAACAAATGAACGGGGATGATGGCGCGAGTGCGTGGGGTGATGGCCGCTGCAATGCGGGTAATATCGATATTGAAGGTGTCGGGGTCGATATCCACAAAAACAGGGGTAGCCCCCACCGCACTGATGACTTCAGCGGTGGCAATGAAAGTGAAGGGGGAGGTAATCACCTCGTCCCCAGGGCCAATGTTGAGGGCACGCAAAGCCAGGTAGAGGGCATCCGTCCCGGAGTTGCAGACAATGCAGTGATCGGTGCCCACGTATTGACCAAAGGCTTCCGTAAAGGACTGCACAATGGGGCCGTTAATATACTGGCCCGCCGCCAACACTTGGGTTACCGCAGCATTCACTTCGGCTTGAATTTGCTTAAACTGCTCCGTCAGATCAACAGGAGGAATCACAGCCACTCGCTTACACTCACGCTCATAGATAGATAGGCTTAGTGTACCGTACTATCTGAGCCCCCGTAGGTTCCCCCATGCCCTCTGCTGATTGAGTCGTAGCCGCTGTGACTGAGGCCTTCTGTACCGATCCCACCGATCCCATCCATCGACGGTGGATGACGCGCTGCCTAGAACTCGCCCAACAGGCCGCCGGACAAACGGCCCCCAATCCCCTCGTGGGTTCGGTGGTTCTACAAGGGGAGGAGGTCATGGGGGAGGGGTTTCATCCCGGCGCAGGGCAACCCCATGCGGAGGTCTTTGCCCTGCGGCAGGCGGGGGAGAGGGCGAAGGGGGCCACGCTCTATGTCAACCTAGAACCCTGCAACCACACAGGCCGCACTCCCCCCTGCACCGAGGCGATTCTTCAGGCGGGGATCCGGCGCGTGGTGGCGGGCATGGTAGATCCCGATCCCAGGGTCTCCGGCGGCGGGATTGCGCGGTTGCGTCAGGCCGGAATTGAGGTTGTCGTGGGGGTGGAAGAAGCGGCCTGTCAGCGGCTAAACGAAGCCTTTGTCTGTCGGGTTTTGCGCCAACGTCCCTTGGGCCTACTGAAATATGCCATGACCCTAGACGGCAAAATTGCCACCACCACGGGCCACAGCCAATGGGTGACGGGGCCGGAGGCGCGGGCCGCAGTACATCAACTGCGGGCGGTGTGTGATGCGGTGATCGTCGGGGGTAACACCGTGCGTCGCGATAATCCGCACCTCACCAGCCACGGCCACAGCCCCCATAATCCTCTCCGGGTCGTGATGAGCCGCGCCCTTGATCTGCCCGATCAGGCTCACCTGTGGGATACCTCAACGGCTCCGACGACCGTGTTTACTAGCCTCGTCGCCCCTGAGGAAAGGCGTCAATTATTAGATCAGGCCGGGGTGGTGGTGGTGGTGGTTGATCCCCTGACGCCAAGCATGGTGATGCAGCATTTGTACAAACAGGGCTGCGCCCAGGTGTTGTGGGAGTGCGGCGGAATCCTTGCTGCCCAGGCGATTCGGGATGGGGTGATTGATAAGGTTTGGGCCTTTGTGGCCCCCAAGCTGGTGGGTGGCCAAAATGCGCCAACGCCCCTAGGTGATTTGGGCATTACCGAAATGTCTACCGCTCTGCCCCTTGGCGACCTTACCTATCGATCCCTAGGGCCAGATTTGCTGATTGAGGGCTACCTAACGGGTCAAGACTGGGGGTAAATCCGCACGAGGGGAGACATTTCGTAGCGTAGGGATCGCTGACGCATGAAGCTGTCGAGCACCTGACGCATGTCGTCTTTGCCGTGAAAGGTTTCTAGGCGTTGTTGCAGTTCGCCGCCCTCAAACAGGAGCAGGGTGGGCAAGCTGGAGAGGCGGTAGGTGTTGGCAAGGCGGAGATTTTCGTCGGCGTTCACATCTACGAGGCGAATCTGGCCGTCCCATTCTGCCTGAAAATGATTGAGCAGCGGGGCCACCATCTTACATAGCCCGCACCAGGGTGCCCAGAAATGAACCAGCACGGGGACTTCAGAGGCTAGGACAGTGGCTTCAAAGGTGGCTTCGCTCACGGAGGTTGACATCGGTATTTTTAAGGAGTTTGGTTATTAAATTAATTGTGGCACCTTACTGCACATTACCAACGGCCCTACCCCGCTTTCGCCCCCAAATGCAGCCCCCGAAAGGCCCAGATTTGGAGCGCCATGGAGCCCACGGCCACCTGGCTGCGGTTGAGGCGTTGAACCCGCAAAATGACGCCACAGATCGGTCGATTACGGATATTGGGATCATTGTAGACCAGGGAAGAATCGAAGTTAACAGGCAGAGCCTCAGATGAAACCCAGGATGGTTACCAATGGCGGTCAGTTCGGTGGCGGTAGCGCCCCATCGGTTGATGATTGCGGAATAGGGGCAGTCTAACGCCTAAACCGTCTGGGCGACATGGCGAGCCAGCAACGCCTGGGCCTCCTCAACGGGTAGGGGTTTGGCAAAGTAATAGCCCTGGCCATAGTCGCAGTGTTCCTGCTTCAGCATGGTTACCTGTTCTAGGGTCTCCACCCCTTCCGCCACCACCTCCATGCCCAGCTTTTGGCCCAGGGTGAGGATCGTGTGGATGATGGCCCGATCTTCGTTGCTTTTTTCTAGGCGACCCACAAAGGACTTATCCACCTTGAGGGTATCCATGGGGAAGCGGTGGAGATAGCTGAGGGAGGAATATCCGGTGCCAAAGTCATCAATGGCTAGCTTTAAATCCAGGGACTTGAGCTTCAGCATCAGGTCAATGGCGGCGTCCACATCCCCCATCACCATACTTTCGGTAATTTCCAGGCGCACGCAGTCTCCCCGCACCTGGGTATCTTGAAGGGCGGCTTTAATGCGGCTAATCAAGTCAGACTGACCAAATTGGCGGTTGGAGAGGTTGATGCTCATGGTCAGGTTGGGGTATTGGGGAAACATACCGTGCCAGGTGTGGAGTTGGCGACAGGCTTCTCGGAAAATCCATTGCCCCAGGGCCATGATTAGCCCCGTTTCTTCGGCGGCAGGGATAAAGGCGCTGGGCAACACAAACCCCCGATCTTTCTGGTGCCAGCGTACCAGGGCTTCAAACCCGGCCAGTTCCCCCGTCGCAAGGCGAATAATCGGCTGGTAATAGAGCAAAAATTCCTGGTTATCCAGGGCGCTGAGCAGATCGCTTTCCAACTGAAGCCGATTGACCGCCTCGGTGAGCATCCCCACCGCAAACACCTCGAAGCGAGACTTGCCCAGAGCCTTAGCTCGGTACATGGCGGTGTGGGCATCCCGCAGGAGATCGGCGGGTTTGTGGGCCATACCGGGCTGGCTGATGGCCATCCCCATGCTGATGGCGCTGGGCAATTTCTGGCTCTGGAGCGTAATCGGCTCCGAGAGGGTGTACTGGAGGGTGTCCATCCGTTCCCCCGCCGCCTCATTGTCCAAATTCGTTAGCATCAGGGCAAACTCATCGCCCCCCACCCGAGCCACCTTAGACTCCAGGGGCATATGTTGAATTAACCGCTTGGCAATGATACGGAGCACCCGATCCCCGGCCTGGTGGCCCAGGCTTTCGTTGATCACCTTAAACCGATCAATGCCCATGAAGACCACAATCACCGGATCCGCCTCAGGGTCGCCCTGGTGCTGACGCAGCGCCTTTTGAATCAGGTTGAGGAAGGCTTCCCGGTTAGGCAGACCCGTGAGGGGATCGTGGGTACTGCGGTAGAGCAGCTTATAGGCAATGACGGCGGAGGTGGTGGTAATAATGCCAACGATAGGTTCGGCCATGGGGAGCCAAATCAAGTTCTGCACGGCCACCCAACCGATGCCTCCCACCCCCAGCAGCAGCAGTACGCTTGATCCCAGCATCAGGCTAGGCCGTCGCAGCCCCCAGACTAAGCTGCCCGCCGCTAAGCACCAAGCCAATAGCCACAGCCCTTCACTCCAGGGGGGTAAATAGCGGTATAGGGCGGGCTTGCCTTCCAATAAGTCGAGCAACTGGCTCACCATCTGGGCATGGATGACGACCCCGGCCATGGTCAGGTCATCATTTTGGTTAAAGCTGAAGGGGGTGTAGAAGCGATCCTTCAGGCTGGCGGCGGTGGTGCCAATGAGGACGACCTGATCGGTAATCCAATCTGGGTCAAACTGGCCGCTGAGCACCTGGCTCATGGAGAGTTGGCGAGCGGGCTGATGGCGACTGTGGTAGCGCAACAGAATTTGATAACCGCTGCTGTCCACCGCTTGATAGCCCCCATCTGGCCCCGACAGCACCCGAATGGGGATGTCGCCTAGGTAGAGGTGCTCGGTGTCGGTTCTTAGGGGTAAGGGATCGCGCTGGTTATCGGCAAGCACCACCCGCAGCCCAAAGGAGTAGTAGCCGTCGGGGGGGCGTCCCACAAACAGCAGGTTGCGCCGAATAATGCCGTCGGAATCGGTGGGAAAATCGTTAAAGCCGATCCGCTCTCGCTCCACCGTGGGCGGTGGCGGCACTTCCCCCAGGCCGGGGGCGTTCCCCACATTTTCAATGGCAATCAGGTTTGGCGCGGCTAATTGCTCAATCAACGCCTCAGATCCGGGGGGGCGAAAGGTGCTGCGGTAGAGATCGAGGCCCACCACCCGAGGTTGATGGGCCTGAAGGGCTTCCAGCAAGTCCGCCAGTTGCGCATCCGACAGGGGCCAACCATACTGTCGCAAATCCCCTTCACTGAGGCCAATCACGGTGATCCGAGGATTCAAGTCCTGATCCGGCAGAGCGCGAACCATGCGGTCAAAAATGAACAGTTCAGCCGGTTCTAGCAGCTGCAAGAACTTCAATCCGGTAATGCACAGGCCCGCAAACAGGCTCGACAGCAAGACAATCTTCCCCCCGGTGGCCAGGGTTTGGGTCTCCGATTGATACAGAACCTTGGGCAAAATAACGTGACGAACCAGGTGATTAAGGCGTTTCACAAAAGAAGCTTTCACAATCGCTAGAACCCTAGATGATGGCAGTTGGCGGTAGTAGGTGCATCCTGTGAGTAGTCGTAGATGCCAAGGCATCCCCCCCATACCCTGAACTCAATCACGGCACAGCCGAGACTACGCCCTAGCGCTGGGAAACGTCCCCGGTAAAGGCATGGGAGATCAATGGCGGGGAAAATCTCCATCTCTGTTCTATCTGAGTTCTAACGGAACGACCAGTGGACGTTATAGGCTGTAATCGTTCGCTAGACTCCCAGCCGATGGGATAGGCCAGATTCCCCAATCAAACGCGGGTCGATCTGGGGGCATCCTTCCTTCATCATGCCCATCTTGAACCCCAACCGATCACCTCAAGGCTGGGCTGGCCCATCGGGGTTGATTCGGCTCTAAAAAACGCCCCCTCGTGGTGAGGGGGCGCTAGGTAGGCTGAGCCTAACGGTGGTGCCGAGACCTCATTGTTCCCCGCATCCGGGAACCTATAGGGATCCCGTTTGGTCGTCAATCAACAGATCGTCATCCAGATCCATCATCGAGAACTCATCACCATCCTCGGCGGCGCTGCCGGGACGCCGTACCCCACTGTCCTCCAGGGAGGATCCGCCGATCATTTCATCATCGGCCAACAGGGTGAGGGTGCCCTCCATGTCATAGCTGCGGGCCGTGCGATCATCCAGCACCACATCCTGAAGGTCATCGTCGAGAATGGCGGATTCATAGCCCGCGTCAATCTCAGGGGCAGGGGCATCTTCGTAGGCGTTATAGCCCGTCCCCGCCGGGATCAAGCGACCGATGATCACGTTTTCCTTCAACCCCCGGAGCCAGTCGGACTTGCCCTCGATGGCGGCTTCGGTCAGGACACGGGTAGTCTCCTGGAAACTAGCCGCCGAGATGAAGCTGTCGGTGTTGAGGGACGCCTTGGTAATCCCCAGCAGTACAGGCGTGTACTGGGCTGGAGCCCCCCCGGTAATCGACATGGCTTCGTTGACCTGTTCCACCTGGTAGATTTCCACCAGTTCACCGGGCAACATGGTGGTGTCGCCGCCGTCGTCAATGCGGCACTTGGAGGACATCTGCCGCACAATCACCTCCGTGTGTTTGTCGGAAATATCAATCCCCTGGGACTGGTACACCGACTGCACCTCGTTCACCAGGAAACTCTGCACCTCTTGGAGGCTCTTGAGAGCCGCTTCATGGGTGCCTTCCCCCTGGCTCATGTGGTAATCAAAGAACACCTCCAGGATCTCATGGGGGTTGGCGGGGCCATCGGTGAGGTGGGTGCCGCTGAGCACCTCCTGACCATCGGAGACAATCACGTTTTGGCCGGGGTTCGTCGGGTATTCCGACACCACCCCGTCGTGTTCGATCACCTTCACTTCCACGGTTTCGTCGTCGCTGTAGACCACCTGGGCGATGCCGGGACGACGGGCCAAGATGCAGGCTTCCTTGGGCTTGCGGGCCTCCAGCAATTCCTCAATCCGGGGTAGACCCTGGATGATGTCCCCGGTCTTTGCCCGCTCAAACACCAGCAGCACCAGGTTGTCACCCCGCTGCACCAGGTCGCCATCCTCAATGTGCAACACGGCCCCGGTGGACACACGGTAAGGACGCGCAAGGCGCAGGGTCAGGGCGTCACCTTCAATGCTGGCGATCTCCCCAGACTCACCGTGACTAATCCCAGGGGCGAGTTCCGTTTCCGCCACCACTAGGTCGCCCACCTTCACACTGGGAGGCTGACCGCCCAGATCAATCTGCACCTGGTCAGAATCGCGTACCACCAACAAACGCCGCACCGCTTCTTGGCCTTCGCGAATCCCGCGCACCACCCCGGATTCCTTGCACTTAATTTCGGTGCGGGCCAGCACCGCCCCAGGGGGAATCTGGTCGCCATCCTTCACCATCAACGTGGTCGTGGTGCTGCCTTGGGTCTGATCAGCCACCACATCGCGGCGAATCACCTGGGTTTCGAGCACCACCATTTGTAGACGGGTGACATCGGCATCAGCATCGTCAGGCACGAGTTCGATGTCGGCCACCACATGGGGAGACTCGTCTTCAATGTCTAGCACCAGTTGGGTACGCAGAAGTTCCACGCCGTCTACGACCTCAATGCGGTCTCCGTCCTTAAAGGGCACCCGCTGCACCGCCCGCAGTTTGATGGAACTGCCCGCATCCGTAGCAGAACCCTGGCTGGGCACCGAAGGCTCGTTGGGTACGGTGTATTCTTCCACCGGGCGTAGCAGAATGGCTGGGCCTTCGGGGGTTTCCACGTATTCCACGTAGCGTAGGGCATCGGCCACCAGACCGGGCATAATTTCCTCCCCGGCATTCACCAGAGTACGATCCCGCTCCATCACATCTTCCGGGGCATCGACCATATGCAGGTCGCCCGGTTTGATGATGATCTTGCGCAGAATGTCATTTTTCTGGGTGATTTCCACCACCCCGGTGTTCTGGCAAAAAATGTCCTTCACCACCTCGGTGCCCGCTTCCAGGTATTGGCCGTCCTCCACCATCAGCAGGGAAATATCTTTGTTGACCTCGTGGGTTTCTTCGGGAATCCACAGCAGAGTGCCGCCCTGGACGACTTCGTAGCCCTGCTTGCCCTTGCCCTTCTTGGCCACCTCAACCCCGGCGAACTTGACGATGCCGCCCGTCTGGGTCTTGAACTGGTCGTCTTCCAGTTCGGCAATCACTTGGCCGCTGGTCACCTTAGCTCCAGGGGTGGCAATCAGGGAAAAACGCTGACCGTAGGAAGTTTCGATGAAATAGTGCTCCCGCCCTTGGCCCTGCTCCTTACGTACCTGGGCCTGATCCAGCATCACGGAGGCGGTGATAATTTCCACCTCACGGCTGCCCTTGTCGTCGTCGCTTTCGGGTAGACGCACAAAGCCACCGCGCTCGGTGGTCAGCTTGGTAGCAGCCAGGGTATCGCCCGCTTTAACGTGGTCGCCGTTGCGCACTACGGGCTCGGCACCGGGCAGCAGGTTGTATACATCCCCCGACCGCACCCAAAGCAGACCGCCCCGCTGGGCCAGTCGGGTGGTGTTGCCCTGGCGGTCGGTTTTTTCCTCCTGCACTAGGCCGTCAAACGTCACTTCCCCGGCCAAGTCGGAGGTCACGTCCTTGGTGGCCTTTTCGGTCACCTTACGGGTGCGCCCTGCGGAGGGCAGTTCAGCCAAAAGCTGCTCCTTTTGAACCGTCTGGCCATCGTTGACGAACAGGATCGTCCCCTGGGGCAGGCGTTCCGTTTGGTTCTTGCCGCTCATTTCCACCACCAGGTCGGCGTCGGATTCCAGCATCAGCGCCTCTTCACCGTAGCGGGTGCGGAAGGCACGGCTCTTAAACCGCTTGGGCAAGCGCACGGTGCCATCCTTATTGGCGTTAATCCGGGGGGCGACTTCGCCCGTAAACGTACCCCCGGTGTGGAAGGTCCGCATGGTCATCTGGGTACCGGGTTCGCCGATGGACTGGGCCGCAATAATGCCCACCGCTTCGCCCAAGTCCACCAGGTCGGAATGGGCCAGGCTCCAGCCGTAGCAGAGGCGACACACCGACCGGGTGGCTTCGCAGGTGAGGGGAGACCGCACCAGCACCTCTTCTACCCCAGCTTTGGCCATCTCAGTGGCCTTTTCGGGGGAGATCGGGTCATTTTTAGCCAGGATAATTTCCCCAGTTTCGGGATGCTTCACATCCTCGGCCACCACTCGGCCCAGCAGGCGGTTTTCGAGGGGAATCAGCACCCGTTCCCCGTCAGTCATGCTGCGCAGGGCAATCCCCCGTTCCGTGCCGCAGTCGTGCTCCCGAATAATCACGTCTTGGGACACGTCCACCAGACGCCGGGTGAGGTACCCCGAGTCTGCCGTCCGCAAAGCCGTATCCACCAGACCTTTCCGCGCCCCGTAGGAGGAGATCACGTACTCGGTCACGGTCAAGCCTTCCCGGAAGTTGGTCTTAATGGGAAGGTCGATGATTTCCCCCTGGGGGTTGGCCATCAGACCCCGCATTCCCACCAACTGACGCACCTGGGAAATGTTCCCCCGTGCCCCAGAGAAGGCCATCATATACACCGAGTTGAGAGGGTTATTTTTCTTAAAGTTCTCAACTACCTGATCCTTCAGCTTTTCGCTGGTGTCGTTCCAGGTGTCAATCACCTTGGTCAGGCGTTCTACCTCGGTAATTTCTCCGCGAATGTAGCGCTCCTCAGTGGCGTTGATGTCCTCCTCAGCGGCAGCCAGCATGGCCCGTTTTTCATCGGGCACTTGCAAGTCTTCCACACTAATGGAAACCCCGGCGCGGGTGGCGTATTTAAAGCCCAGATCTTTGATCCGGTCGGCCATTTGGGAGGTGCGGGCGGTGCCGTATTCGGTGAACGACCAGGAAATCAGCTTCTTGAGCTGCTTTTTGTCGATGATACGGTTCCGAAAAACCAGCGAGGATTGAGTTGCCCCTTGCTCAGCCATGTTGTTTCTGCCCCTCGTGCGGTGTACTGATGTCGTGATTGGTGGGAATTGCGGCTCCGGCTCATCTAAGCCGGAGCCAGACGTTAGCTTGCGATTGCTTCTAGAACGGCCTTGTTGTAGATGATGCGGCCCGTGGTGGTTTTGATGTACTGGGAAATGACGTTACCCTCTTGATCCAGGCGCACCCGTCGCTCGGAGTAAATCCGGGTGGTGATGCCAGCGGATTCCTCTTCTTTCTCCAGCACCTCCGGCTGATCCGACTCCACTGGCCCGTCATACCGCAGCCACACCTTGGCATGGAGATCCACCAAGCCCTGCTCGAAGGCCATGATCGCGTCCTCCATGCTGGCGAAGTAATGCCCTTCACCCTTGGTGGCACCGGGGTTGTCCGCCGTCAGGTAGTAGCAGCCCAGCACCATATCCTGGGAGGGCGTGATGATGGGCTGACCCGTGGCCGGAGACAACACGTTGTTGGAGGCCAACATCAGCAGCCGTGCCTCGGCCTGGGCTTCCAGGGAGAGGGGAACGTGGACAGCCATTTGGTCGCCGTCAAAGTCGGCGTTGAAGGCGGGGCAGACCAGGGGGTGAAGCTGGATGGCGCGACCTTCCACCAGAATGGGTTCAAAGGCTTGAATCCCCAGACGGTGGAGCGTCGGTGCTCGGTTCAGCATGACGGGGTGGCTTTCGATCACCTCCTCCAGCACTTCCCAGACGGTGTCGCTGTTGTCGCTGTGCTGAATCATCTTCTTAGCCGCCTTGATGTTGTTCACCACCCCCTGACGAATCAGACGATGGATCACAAAGGGCTGGAACAGTTCGATGGCCATCTCCCGAGGCAGACCGCACTGGTGAATTTGCAGCTTGGGGCCAACCACGATGACGGAACGACCGGAGTAGTCCACCCGTTTCCCCAGCAGGTTTTGGCGGAAGCGGCCCTGTTTCCCTTCGATGATGTCGGACAGGGACTTGAGGGGACGGTTGTTGGCCCCCACCACCGTGCGGCCCCGGCGACCGTTGTCAATCAAAGCATCCACGGCCTCTTGCAGCATCCGCTTTTCGTTACGGACGATGATTTCTGGGGCCAGGATTTCCTGCAAACGAGCCAGACGGTTGTTGCGGTTGATTACTCGACGGTAGAGGTCGTTGAGGTCGGAGGTGGCAAAGCGGCCCCCATCCAACTGCACCATCGGTCGCAGGTCGGGGGGAATCACGGGAATCACATCCAGCACCATCCACTCGGTCTTAGACCCGGTGGCGATGAAGTTGTCGATCACCCGCAGGCGTTTGATCAGCTTGGCCCGCTTCTGTCCCTTGGAGTTGGCGATTTCCTCCCGCAGCTTTTCGGCCACGGTTTCCAGTTCCAGGTCTTGCAGCAAGCGCTGGAGGGCTTCGGCCCCAATGCCCACCTCAACCCCGGAGAGTTCGGTATCTTCGTCGTAGAGCTGGTCTTCGATTTCAATCCACTGGTCTTCCGTCAGCAGTTGCTTATAGCTGAGGTTCTCGGCATTGCCGGGATCCAACACCACGTAGGCATTGAAGTAAACAATCTGCTCCACGTCCCGCAGGGGCATATCCAGCAGAATGGCGATGTAGCTGGGGATGCCCTTCAGGTACCACACGTGGGCCACCGGAGCGGCCAGTTTGATGTAGCCCATGCGGTGGCGGCGCACCCGCGACTCGGTCACTTCCACGCCGCAGCGTTCGCAGACAATGCCCCGGTGGCGCACCCGCTTGTATTTGCCGCAGTGGCATTCCCAGTCCTTGGCGGGGCCAAAAATCCGCTCACAGAAAAGCCCGTCCATCTCCGGCTTTAGCGTCCGGTAGTTGATGGTTTCCGGCTTGGTGACTTCGCCCACCACCTGGCCGTTGGGCAGGGTGCGTTCCCCCCACTGGCGAATACGTTCAGGGGATGCCAATCCAATTTTGACGTAGTCAAACCGCTGTTCTAGCTTGGCCATGCTGGGTGTTTTCCTTGTAAGCGCGCTCAATCGAATGGAAAGCCGTGATCTGGGAAGATCCGTGTCGGGTTAAAAGGCTGGATTAGGAGGGTTCCGAGGTGAAAGGCACCCCGGAACCTGGGTTTCGCCGAAGGTGGCGTTAGTCCTCCATGTCCTCGCTGTCGTCGCGGGCAATGGATTCGTAGGTGGGCCGAGAGGGTGCCCGACGGGTGTTGACATCGGCCATCAGGTCTACCTCAATGTCGCGGCTGGTGCCGTCTTCCTTGGTTTCCACCTTGTGAACGGCGATGTCGAGACAGAGGGATTGCAGCTCGCGCATCAACACCTTGAAGGACTCCGGCGTGCCCGGTCGAGGGATGGACTTGCCCTTGACAATGGCGTTGAGAGCTTCGTTACGGCCCTGCATATCGTCGGACTTCACGGTGAGCAGTTCCTGGAGGGTGTAGGCAGCCCCGAAGGCTTCCAGCGCCCACACTTCCATTTCCCCGAAGCGCTGACCACCCTGCTGGGCTTTACCGCCGAGGGGCTGCTGGGTCACCAGGGAGTAGGGGCCAGTGGAGCGGGCGTGGATCTTGTCATCGACAAGGTGAACCAGCTTCAGCATGTAGGCTTTGCCCACCGTAATGGCCTTGTCGAAGGGTTCCCCGGTGCGGCCATCCCGCAGAACGATCTTTCCGGGATCGTCGGGGTTAAACACCCAGTCCTTCCCGGTGACCTCGCGGGCCTCCATCAGCTTGCCGTGGGTGGAGTTGCGGGAGGCTTCTTCGCCGTACATTTCGTCGAAGGGAATCACCTTAAAGCGGGCATCCAGGTTTTCCGCCGCCCAACCGAGCAGACACTCAAACACCTGGCCCACGTTCATCCGGGAAGGCACACCCAGGGGGTTGAGGGCGATGTCAATGGGGGTGCCGTCCGGCAGGTAGGGCATGTCCTCAATGGGCAGGATGCGGGAAATGATCCCCTTGTTGCCGTGGCGTCCGGCCATCTTGTCGCCCACCTGGATCTTGCGCTTCTGGGCCACGTAGACCCGCACCACCATGTTGGCACCGGGGGGCAGTTCGTCGCCCTGCTCCCGGGTAAACACCCGCACATCGACCACACGGCCCTTTTCACCGTTGGGCACCCGCAGGGAGTTATCCCGCACGTCCCGCGCCTTTTCGCCGAAGATGGCCCGCAGCAGTTTTTCTTCCGGCGGCTGGTCGGATTCACCCTTGGGCGTCACTTTACCCACCAGAATGTCGCCGGATTCTACCCAGGCCCCAATACGGATAATCCCGGTTTCATCGAGCTGACGCAGGGCATCTTCCCCGACGTTGGGAATTTCGCGGGTGATTTCCTCAGGCCCCAGCTTGGTCTGCCGCGCCTCAATCTCAAATTTCTCAACGTGGATGGAGGTGTAGACATCGTCGTAGACCATCCGCTCGCTGAGCAGAATGGCGTCCTCGTAGTTGTAGCCTTCCCAGGGCATATAGGCCACCAGGATGTTCTGCCCGAGAGCCAGTTCGCCGCCCTCGGTGGCCGAGCCATCGGCTAACACCTGCCCCGACTGCACCTTGTCGCCGGGGAAGACGATGGGGCGCTGGTTCAAACAGGTGTCTTGGTTGGAGCGCTGGTACTTTTGCAGCTCGTAGGCGTGGATGTTGCCGTCGGGATCCTTCACCTTAATCAGGTCGGCATCCAGGTAGACCACTTCGCCATCGGTGCGGCTGATGATCACCATCCCAGAGTCGCGGGCGGCCTGGGCCTCCAGACCCGTACCCACTAGGGGACGCTCCGGCTGAAGCAGGGGCACCGCCTGCCGCTGCATGTTGGAACCCATCAGGGCGCGGTTGGCGTCGTCATGCTCCAGGAAGGGAATCAGGGACGTGGCCACGGAGATAATCTGCACCGGGGACACGGCCACGTAGTCCACCTCCGTCGAGGCGGTGGTGGTAAAGTCCTGCCGATAGCGCACGGGCACGGTGTCGCCAATGATGTAACCCTCTTCGTCGGTGGCAATGTCGCCAGGGGCCACCCGCAGATCGTCCTCTTCGTCGGCGGTCATGTAGACCGGGGGAATATCCTTCCGCACTCGGCCATTCTCGGCCTTAAAGAAGGGGGTTTCGATGAAGCCGAAGTCGTTGACGCGGGCATGGGTGGCCAGGGAGCCAATCAGTCCGGCGTTGGGGCCTTCCGGGGTTTCAATGGGGCAAATCCGCCCGTAGTGGGAGGGGTGAATGTCGCGCACCGCAAAGCCCGCCCGTTCCCGTGTTAGACCACCGGGGCCGAGGGCGCTGATCCGGCGCTTGTGGGTCAGCTCCGCCAGGGGATTGGTTTGATCCATGAACTGGGAGAGCTGGCTAGAGCCGAAGAACTCCTTAATCGCCGCCACCAGGGGCTTGGGGTTCACCAGGGAAGCCGGGGTGAGGGAATCGGCATCGGACACCGTCATCCGTTCCCGAATGATCCGCTCTAGGCGGTTCAGCCCCACCCGCACCTGGTTTTGCAGCAGTTCGCCCACGGAGCGCACCCGACGGTTGCCCAGGTGGTCAATGTCGTCGATGCTGCCGATGTCGAATTCCAGGTTAATCAGGTAGTCGATGGCGGTGAGGATATCCGTGGGCGTTAGCACCCGCATGGTATCGGGTACGTTCAGCCGCAGTTTGCGGTTCAGCTTATGACGACCCACCCGACCCAGGTCGTAGCGCTTGGGATCGTGAAAGCGAGAGAAGAGCAACTGCTCACCCCCCGTTACCGTGGGCGGTTCACCGGGCCGCAGCTTGCGGTACAGTTCCAGCAGAGCTTCCTCTTCGCTGAATTGCCCTTCTTTTTCGATAGTTTTTTGGAAATATTCCGGGTTCCGCAGCGAGTCAAAGATCTCGTTGTCGCTCAGCCCCAGGGCCTTCAGCAACACCTGGGCCGACAGCTTGCGGGTTTTGTCGATGCGCACCCACACCAAGTCGTTTTTGTCGGTCTCAAACTTCAGCCAAGCGCCCCGGTTGGGGATCAGGTTGGCGTTGTAGGTGCGGCGACCGTTTTTGTCGGTTTCCGACTTGTAGTACACCCCAGGACTACGGACGATCTGGTTGACGATCACCCGCTCGGCCCCGTTGATGATGAAGGTACCCCGGTCGGTCATCAGCGGCAGGTCGCCAATGAACACCTCCTGCTCCTTGATCTCCCCGGTTTCTTTGTTGATCAGCCGGGTGGGCACATACATCTGCACCGAGTAGGTGGCATCCCGCCGCTTGGCCTCATCCACGTCGTACTTCGGGCTTTTGAGCTTGTACTGCTTACCCAAAAAGTGCAGTTCTAGCTTGCCCGTATAGTCGGTAATCGGAGAGAAACTTTCCAGCTCCTCGATCAACCCTTCTTCTAGAAACCAGCGGAAACTAGAACGCTGGATCTCCACGAGGTCGGGTAGAACGAAGTTGGGCGTGGTGTAGGTGATAGGTTCAGTCATGGGTTTCCTAAAGCGAGTCAGGCCCGGGCCTGGGTGGCCTTGAATTCAGACGAAAGCATCCAAACGAAAAAGTCAGCTAGCCAGCACAGTGACTAACCGATGACGGGACAAGATAATGATGGGTAGGGTGGTCATAGGTAGGGGGCAGGATGGCGAACCTCAGCACAGTAAAACCTTGAAACGAACGAACCTTGGGGCCGTTAATCGAGCGGCAAAATACGGTGTCATGCCAATAGATTATCCAGTCGCCAGAGCCGCCATCCTCTCGGCAGAGGGAATGGGTTCAGTCCACTGAAAGAGATCCCAGGCATTTCGGGTGGTGACTTCCGCCAAAACCTGAAACTCCACCTGGCGCAGCTCGGACAGGTAGCGGGCTACATGGCCGACAAAGGCGGGCTGATTTCGACGCTCCTTACGCATGGGTTCAGGAGACAAAAAGGGGCAGTCGGTTTCGATCAGCAGTCGGTTGGCTGGGACAATTTGAGCCGAGGCTTTCACCTGATGCGCATTTTTGAAGGTGACAATGCCGCTGAAGCTGATGTAGAACCCCAAATCGAGGAACCACTGGGTTTCCTCAGGGGTTCCAGCCCAACAGTGCATGACTCCGCCCACAGGGCCAACGGCCTGCTGAAACTCACGGATGAGATCCGCCGTGGCCTGCGCCGCATCACGACAGTGGATAATCACCGGGAGGGACATCTGGGAGGCCAGGGTGAGCTGTGCCCAAAAGGCTTCCCGCTGAACCTCAGCGTTATCGGCCTTAAAGAAATCCAGCCCCGTCTCCCCAATCGCCACCACCCGGCTATCCGACCGAGCCAGTCGCCCGATCTCCGCCGCCGTATCGGCCCCCCACTGATCCACATCCAGGGGATGCAGCCCCACCGCCAGGGAAAGCTCAGGGTACCGATCCGCAATGGCCTGCATGGCCGGAAAGTCCTTGGGCTCCACGCAGGAATGCACCACCCGCACGATCCCAGCCTCTCGCCAAGCCTGAGCTAGATCGTCAAGATCGTCAGCAAATGTGTCGAAGTTGAGATGTACGTGGGTGTCAACCAGCGGCATAGTCGGGGGGCAGCAACGTAGAAAACAGGGGCGATATTTGACCCAAACCGTTCCTAGGACGCTGCTTCGGTACCCTGGCTGTCCTTCGTTTTCAGTGCCCGCGCCAAACCAGACTTCTTCCGTGCCCCGGTGTTGGGATGTAGCACACCCCGCTTAACGGCCTTGTCAATTTTGCTGTAGGCCGTTGCCATCTTGGCTTCCGCCGCCGCCAGGTTCTCTGGAGTGGGGTCAGCCTGGTACGCCTCAGCCGCCGCCAAGTAGGATTTGCTGAGTGTTTTCACCGCTGACTTATAGGAACGATTCCGGAGCCGATTCCGCTCGGCAACTTCGATGCGCTTCAGCGCAGACTTAATGTTTGCCACAGTATGCCCTAGCTTAACAAGATTATGCTTGATCTGGATATAACATCTTAGCACCAGATGTTGCCATTCAACAGAATGATGACAGGATTTTCTGAGCCATTCTCAAATTTTGGCAGATTGAGCAGGCTTATCCGTTTGCCCCGTTTGCATAGCCGCCCTAGAACGGCAACTTGTCGGGGGGCGGAAGGCAAGTTGCCCAATAAATCGACTATCCTGTATAGAACACAACGACTAACCTAGGTTCAAGACTGGGGAGCGTTGGGGGACGATCCCCAGGGCCACCGTTGACCGTCGAATCTATCCGAACCCATCCGCCGTAATGCTGCGCATCACTCATCAGATCACTGAGGCAAGGGCCGAGTTACAGCGTATCTGTGCCCGCACCCACGACGATCAGGTTGTTCACAAGGAGGCGACCGTTCGCGAGATCCTGCACGCGGTTAAGCGCCAGGGAGATCAAGCGCTGGTGCAATATACCCAGGACTTTGACCGGGTGGCGCTGACCCCAGAGGGTTTGCGGGTGACGGGGGCGGAACTGGATGCGGCCTATCAGCAGGTGAGTAAGTCGCTGCTGGATGCGCTGCGGGTCGCCTGTCGCAACATTGAAGCCTTTCACCGTCGGCGGTTGCCGAAAAGCTGGGTGCAGTTTGAAGACAATGGGATTGTGCTTGGGAAACGATATACCCCGGTGGATCGAGCGGGAATTTATATCCCTGGTGGTCGCGCCGCCTACCCCAGCACCGTGCTGATGAACGCCATTCCGGCCAAAGTGGCGGGGGTGTCCCGCATTGTGATGGTGACGCCCCCCGGCCCCGACAAGGCCATTACCCCGGCGGTGCTGGTGGCAGCTCAAGAGGCAGGAATTTCTGAGATTTACCGCGTGGGCGGTGCCCAGGCGATTGGAGCCTTGGCCTACGGGACCGAGAGCATTCCTGCGGTGGATGTGATCACTGGCCCCGGCAATATCTATGTGACCTTAGCCAAAAAGCTGGTGTTTGGCACCGTGGGCATTGACTCCCTGGCGGGGCCGTCGGAGGTGTTGGTGATTGCCGATGACAGCGCTAACCCCGACCATGTAGCTACGGATATGCTAGCCCAGGCGGAGCATGATCCCCTGGCGGCGTCGATTGTGATTACCACCAGTGCCTCCTTGGCAGAGGCGGTGGCGGCATCGGTGGCCCGTCAGCTAGCGGATCATCCCCGCCAAACCCTGACCGAGAAATCCATCGCCAACTACGGCCTTGCGGTGGTAGTGGACACCCTAGAGCAGGCGGCGGATCTGTCGAATCAGTTTGCCCCGGAACACCTCCAGCTTGAGGTGGCCGATCCTTGGAGTCTGCTGGATCACATTCGCCATGCGGGGGCCATTTTCCTCGGCCATTCCACCCCGGAAGCCATTGGCGACTACCTGGCGGGGCCAAACCACACCCTGCCCACCTCCGGCGCAGCCCGCTATGCCTCACCCCTCTGCACCGAAACCTTCATGAAGCATTCCAGCCTCATTCAGTACACCCCCAAGGCCCTTCAGGAGGTCTCTGAGGCCATTGCCGTGCTCACCGAAGCCGAGGGCTTGCCCTCCCACGGTCAATCGGTGTCGGATCGGGTATAGCCTGGACGAGTTGGCGTACAATACCTGTTCAGCCGTTGCCAAGGGGTTAGGGTGCCTGTGTTTGACGTTGTTCTGATTGCCTTAGACCGTACACCCTTTGACCAAGCGGTGATGGTGGCAGCCCGACAGCTGCGGTTGGAGGAGGACGCAACGGTGGTTTTTGTCCATGTGTTGCCCTACGCCGAGGACACCGCCGGACAGGATGCATATCGGCCTCTGCCCCCTGATCACGACTTTCCCCACGGCCAGTTAGAACAGTACCTCCGATCCTGCGCCGATCAGTTGGCCGATCCGCCATCGGGTCAGGGATCCAGTCTAGAGACTCGGTTTGAGATCGTCCAGGGCAATGCTGAAACCGAAATTATCCGTTTGGCCAACATTCACCAGGCCGACTTGGTTTTGTTGGGCAGTCGAGGCCTGACGGGGGTGGATCGGATTCTGGCAGGTTCCGTGAGCAGTCAGGTGGTGGCCGATGCGCCCTGTACGGTGATGGTGGTGAAGCCGCCCATGGACTAGGACGGGCCACTAGCCTAGACGACCCATGGCATAGCGCTGGCGGAATTGCTCCTCTGCGATGGCTTCTAGGAAGTGTTGTAGGGGCTGGGGGTCGGTAGGGGCTGGTGGGGCCATCGTGATTTGGATGCGATCCGGTGCTTCGGTGGTGAAATGGGGAGATAGGCCAACTGACGCTAAGGCCCGCAGGCCAAGGTCTAGGGAAACCTCTGAAATTCTCAGGCGTTCCCTCAGGTGATCGCGGGGCACAGCGATTTGGGTGCGGGCTAGGTATTTGGCCATGCCGACTAACCGCTGCCAGACAGTGATGGGGGACTCGGTATGTCTGGACTCGGTGTTGGCGGTTGGGCTAGCGTCTAACCGTGGTAGGGGGCTAGCAAGGAGGCCAACATCAGGAATTAGGCCAACATCAGGCTGAATGATGCCCAAATCCTCGGCGGCAGGGCGCACATCCACCAGTTTGAGGTGGTAGCCTTGGCGCTGGCTGTGATCCAACTCCACCACCACATCACAGCGACCGTCAGGAAGTTCTTCTTTGTAATGCCCCCACCATTCCCCCGGAAAGCCAGTGGTGGCGGTATCGTCCCACAGTTCAAACTCGGTTTTGATGAAGCTGACCCCCTGGTTGGTGGCATCACGCAGATTGCGGTGGAAGGTGTTGGCAAACCAGGCATTCCGAATCAGCAAACGGGGGACGGGATGCCCCATACCGTAGGGTTCCAGTAGTTTGAGTTCTCGGAATAGATCTTGCCCCAAGTCTGTCACGGCAACCGTTAGATCAATCGTCAGACTCGGTTGAGGGATGCCGCTACCCAGCGCTTCCCGCACCGCTCGGTTCATCGCTGTCGTGAACATGGCCAGTCGTTCCACGGGCAGGGTTAGCCCAGCCGCAAGGGGATGGCCGCCAAAGCTGGTCAGCAAATCGGCTTGGGATTGGAAGATCTCGTACAGGTCTAGCCCTAGAACAGATCGGGCCGATCCTCGTGCGAGTCGCCATTCTCCGTTATCCATAGGCGGGTCTATGGTGAGCAGTAGGGTGGGCCGACCGAGGGCTTGACTCACCTGCCCAGCCACCAAGCCCAGAATGCCCGTAGGCCATTGTTCATCGGCCAGAATGATGCAGTGAGTCGTGGCCAAATCGATGGCGGCAACCCGATCCATCACCTGACGGTAGAGATCTCGCTGTAGCCCCTTGCGACGGGTGTTGGCCAGTTCGGCCTCGTAGGCGAGTTTGCGGCAGCGGTCGGCATCTTGGCTGGTGAGTAGTTCCACACAAAAGCTGGCGTCGCCATGGATACGGCTGACGGCATTGATGCGCGGCCCCAGCCCAAAGGAAATATCCGTGGGCCGATCCCCGGTCTTTTTGCAGAGGGTCAACAATTCTTTAACCCCTGGTCGCAGGTAGGGAGGGTTGTCCGCCAGGTGGGTTTGAAGTCGCTGCAAGCCAAGCTGGGCCAGGTAGCGACAGTCCCCGGTCAAGTTCACCAGGTCAGCAATCAGGCCAATGGCCACCAGGTCTAGGAGATGGTCTAGGGAAAAATTTGGGGGAGACTCCAGCGCCTCATACAGCGCCTCCACCAGTTTGTAGGCCACGGCGACGCCGGACAGGGTCGCCAGGGGATGATCCGCCGGAAAATAGCGAGGGTTGATCAACGCCATGGCGGCAGGTTCCACCTCCGGTAGGGTGTGGTGATCGGTAATGATCACCTCCATGCCGAGGGCTTGGGCGTAGGCTACCTCCTCAAGGTTGGTGCTGCCCGTGTCGCAGGTGACAATCAGCCCCGTGCCCCAATCCCGCACCTGATCCAGGCCCGCCTTCGATAGGCCATGGGACTCCCGTAGCCGATTGGGAATGTAGTAGCGCAGGGTATTTCCCTGGTCGAGGATCTGGCCTAACCCATCCCACAAAACGGCGGTAGCGGTGACGCCATCGGCATCAAAATCCCCCCAGATGGTGACGATTTCCTGGTTCTCGATGGCCTGCTTGAGGCGGTTCACGGCCTTGACCATCGGCCCCCCAAAGGCACTGGCGGGGGTGGGGACGTAGGCGGACTCGTCGATAAAACCGTCGATGGCATCGAGGGAAATGATCTGTCGTTGCCAAAGCACCTGAGCCGCCCAACCCGTCAGAGGTAGCGGCGGTTCTCGGTGGGAAACCGCCCCTTGCACCGCCCTATACCATGCCTCCGGGGTCGGGGGAGAGGCGGCATTGAGCCACAGCGGCGGGGACAAATCCATGGCGACACCCAGCAACATTCGACACCGAATCCAACTCCGAGAACGGCCATCGGGCGGCGATGTATCCAGGGCTAATGATATAACCTACGAAGGTTTTTCTAGGACGTTAGAACGGGTGAGACAATACCTTAAACGCCTGAACGGCAGTCTACGTGGGGTCGCTGGACAGAGCTGGCTGTGGCTGGTGCTGTGGACGGGGGCGTTACTGCTGATCCACCATCCCCACCAAAGCCTGATGGCCTACGACGAAGGCTATTATGCCCAACAGGCCCGCTGGATTTTGGACAATCAAGATGGGGTCACCGTGGGCTGGTGGGGCCAGCCTGTGTTCGACCGCACCATTGGGGCGAATTGGTTGATCGCCCTGAGTTACCTCGTGTTTGACCGCAGTGAATGGTCGGCCCGTCTGCCCAGCATGGTGTTTTCCCTGGGGGCGGTGGTGCTGACCTGGCAGATTGGCCAACGGCTGTGGCCTCCGAGTACGGGGCTGTGGGGGGCGGCAATTTTTACCGTGATGCCCCTGTGGATGCATTCCAGTAAGCTAGCGACCCAGGATGTTCCCCTAGTTTTTCTAGAACTGCTAGCCATTTGGGGACTGCTTCAGGCGGAGGATCACCCCCGGCGACGCGGGTGGTGGGGCGGTCTGGCGGGGGTCGCGCTGGGCCTGGGCTTTTTGATGAAAAGCGTGATGATTTTTCTGCCCATAGTGGCACTGCTGCCCTACCTGGTGTGGGGTCGCAAAAGCCATCGCCATTTGCAGAACCCAGGGCTATACCTCGGCTTGGCTCTGGGAATCGTACCGACCGCATTCTGGCTAGGCGCTAGCTCGGCTCGCTATGGCTGGTTACCCTTTCAGCACCTGTTTGGCAAGCTTCTATTTTTGGCCCAAGAGTGGAATCAAAGCCCCGTCCCCACCTTCAACCCCGCCGCTTCGATGACCTACTACCTGTGGCACATTCCCGCCACCACCTTTCCCTGGATGCTCTTTGCCTTGGTGGGAGTCGGCTTGGTCTGGCGCAACCCTAGCATGGGCCGTCGTACCCTGTGGCTGGGCTATCCGGTGGTGCTGTTTATCCTGCTCAGCCTGTTTAATACCCGCACTTGGTACTACTCGCTGCAACTTTATCCCTTGGTGGCCCTGCTAGCGGCGGTGGGGTTGCAATATCTGGGGCGTTGGTATCGGTCACGGGCACCCCATCGCTATCGGGTGGCGGTGGGCCTCAGTTGGGCGATTGGGGTGCTGGGGCTGCTGCTGGCGTCTGCCGGGGTGGCGGTGTTGCTGGCCCCTGGGGCTCTGTTTACCCCGGAGTTGCGGGCCTACGGCTGGCTGGGCATGGCGGGCGGCGTGGGCTGGCTGCTGCCCTGGGGCTTAGCGGTGGGGCGACGCTCTCCCGTGTCTCAATCGCAACAGCGGGTCTGGCAGTGGAGCTGGCTATTGGGGCCATGGCTGCTGATTGCCGCCACCTTTGCCACGGGCCTGTGGGGCAACTACAACCCCGCCCTCAAGGCCAGCCTTGCCACAGAACCGACGGCCTCGGTGCTGGCCCAAAATGCCGTGTACTTCCTGCAACCCAGCGGCGACCGCGACACCATCCTGCTCACCTTCTATTCCCCTAACCTGGGGGTGGCTATTAGCGACTGGGCCGACCTACCCCCAGGGGAGTATGCCTGGGGCAATGGTCAACGCTTCCCCGTCCCCACAGAGCAGGGCTACGACATAATCGCCACCGTGGGCACTTGGCACTTGGTCAAGGCACCGCTGGCCCCCATCAATCCACAAGCGCCACAGCCACCGGAGGAGGAAACGCCCACCTTGCCCTAATCCCCCTGGCTACCACGACCCGCGATCAAATCTGGGACACCAGTCGGATCACGAGGCCGTTGAGCAACCGCTGTGTCTTGACCGAGGCGATGGGGACGCGGATGGTCGCCAAGAGGGTTGAGTTCTACGCAGGGTTCTGGGCGTAACGTTACGCCAACGTTACGCCATCGTTAACCTACATCTTGTCGTCCCTGGTTCTCTAGGGGATACTTGTATGACCTCAGCCTTTGCTTTTAATCAGGATGCCCCCCACTCAGTCGCCTAGGACGAGATTACCTTGTTGACTTGTGTTGTTTCAGTACCTCCTAACTTAACGGTGGTCGAGGCGGTGGAGTTTGAACGCCAGGTGAAGGCATACTGCAAGCAGCAGCCCTCGCCGCAGACTATTGTGATTGACCTCAGCGATACCACCTTTATGGACAGCAGTGGGCTGGGAGCGCTCATGATCTCCTACCGAGCCTGCCAGCAACAGCACATTGCCATAGTGCTGCGGGGCGTGCGCGAACAGGTGCGCATGGTGCTGACGATGACCGACCTGGATCAACTGTTTACCTTAGAACCAGGTACCAATGAAGCCGATGTGGCCTCACCAGAGGTCAAGTTTGCGGAGATCACCACCCATCCTTCCGTTCATTCCAAGGGGAAACGGGCCATGGATATTGTGGGGGCGCTGGTGGGGCTGGGGATTACCGCTATTCTGGCGATTCCGATCATCATCGCCATCAAACTGGAGGACGGTGGCCCCATTTTCTTCAAGCAGGTGCGCTGTTCTTGGCTGGGTAAGCGGTTCTACATTTGGAAATTTCGCTCCATGGTGACCGATGCCGAAGCCCTCAAGGCCAAGGTGAAAAATGAGGTGGAAGGGCCGCTATTTAAAAACGAAAACGATCCTCGCATCACCAAGGTAGGTCGTTTTCTGCGCCGCACCAGCCTCGACGAACTGCCCCAATTTTGGAACGTGCTGAGGGGAGAGATGAGCCTCGTAGGGACTCGCCCCCCCACCCCGGACGAAATTGAGCAATACAAAGTGCCGGAATGGCAGCGTCTAGATGTGAAGCCGGGAATGACGGGGGAATGGCAGGTCAACGGTCGCTCTAGTGTGAAAAAGTTCGAGGACGTGATTCGCATGGACTTGGACTACCAGAAAAACTGGAGCCTGATGTACGACGTGAAGCTGATTCTCAAAACCATTCTGGTGCTCTTTTCCAAAAAGGCCGGAGCGGCCTAGCCCCCCACTCCACCTCCCCAAACCGGAATCCCCCCGATTCGCTCAGAATTTGGGATCGGGCCATCGCCAGACCTGCGATAGAGTGGGAGGGATGCAGGATGGACGACGGGGGTGGGACATGGCCATACAACTATTGTCCGGGGTCTTGGCTGGGTTGGTGGGGCTGGGCAGCGTTACCCTTTACCTGGCGGCTTTTTTCTTCCCAGAAGTCCACCGTCGCCACGACTTTTTTTGGAGTGGGGTGGGCTGTTTCTATGCGCTAATTCTGTGGCTGGATGCCAGCCAGATCACCCCGACGGAACTGGTCGGACATCTCGCTAGCATTAGCCTGATGGGCTGGCTGGGCTGGCAAACCCTCACCCTGCGCCGCAAGCGCACTCCCGTCGCTCAGCAGACCCCCTACACCGCCGATTCCTGGCCCACCTTCCGCCGCGAAATGACCGCCCTGGCCCTAGATATTCTGCGCCAAACGCCCCTGCGCCGATGGTTGCCCACACCTGCCGCCGCCACGGTTCCTATGGCAGGCATTCGGGTATCGGCATTGAAGGCAGTGGGGTATGAATTCGTCGATCCGGTGGAAGGGCCGGAGGAGTCCTCCATCCCCAGAATCTTGGAAACCTCGGCAAGGACGATAGAGCCCTCAGCCTCCCCACGCCCCCAAATCGCCCAGGCTAATCAGCGCTCAACCGCCACTACTGCTCCCTCCCAATCCGCTAGCCCTAAAACGGGCATGACCTGGGGAGAGCGTGGCCAAGGCTTGGTGACCTGGGTGCAGGACTTGGTGCGGGCCAAAACCGCCCCGAAGCCTACAAAAACGGTGATTGACATTCCCCCACGCCCCTCCTCCCTGGCGAAGCGGTCAGCTTCCCCACAACCGTCACCTCCACAACCGTCACCCCCACAGCCAGACTCCCCAAATCAGGCAGAGGACGTGGATACAGCCTTCGCCCCAACGACTTCGGCCAAGGTTCCTCCAGAAAAGCCACCGCTAGACCGCTATCCCCAAGACACCCAAGTGACCCAAAACACCCAAGCGGCCAGCAATTGGGACGATGAAGCGGACGAGGACTGGATCTAGCCTGCCGCCAATTTCCCCGGTATTGAGGGCAACCGTGACGGCTAGACTTGGATTTCATCCCGCCACAGGTGAGAATAGGGGAACGGTCACCTTGCCGATAGCATTGATTGATTAAGGATTACGAGAACAGTTTGGATAATTCAGCATCGAATCCCACTGCCCAAGGCTCACTTCGGGTCTTGATGACCGGAGCCAGCGGTTGTATTGGACACTATCTCCTTGAACTGTTGTTGCAGGTGGATCGCTACGACATTTACCTGCTGTTGCGGTATCCCGAAAAGTTGCGCCTGCCCGTGGCGGATCACCCCAGGGTGCATATTCTCCAGGGCGGTCTAGCAGATATTGATCAGTACGCCGATCTGCTCCCCACCATACAGATCGCTATCCTCACCGCTGCGGCCTGGGGAGGGGATGAGGAGTATGTCTTTGGCACCAATGTGCGCCACAATCTGCGGCTGATGTCCATGTTGGATCCTGACCGCTGCCAGCAGGTGATTTACTTCTCCACCGCTAGCATTTTGGATCGTCACCGCCAACCCCTCGCCGAGGCGGGCACCCTTGGCACCGACTACATTCGCAGTAAGTACGAGTGCCACCAACGGCTCCCAGAACTAGCTATCTATCCCAAAATTACTACGGTGTTTCCCACGCTGGTCTTCGGGGGCGATAAGGACAAACCCTACTCCTTTATTTCGGCGGGGTTGCAGGATGTGACCCGCTGGGTGGGGCTGGTGCGGTTCTTCCAGGCCGATGCGGGCTTCCATTTTTCCCATGCCCAGGACATCGCTACGGTCGTGAACCATCTGATAGAGCACCCATCAGACCAGGGGTACCGGGAATTTGTGATTGGGAATCCGCCCCTGTCTGTGAATCAGGCGGTGGAGCAAATTAGCGACTATTTCGGTCAGCGTATTTGGTTTCGGGTACCCCTGTCCCTGGGGTTGGCCAATCTGTTGATTCAGATCTTTCGGGTGCAAATGGCTCCCTGGGATTACTTTTGCCTGCAATATCGCCACTTTGTCTACCAGGGAGCCGTCAACCCGGCCAGCTTTGGCATGGATCCCTACTGTGCCACCCTGGCGGATTTGCTGCGAGTCCACGACATTGCAGGCCATCCCCCTTAACTCACAATCCCGCCCTGGGTATCAATCAATCCTGAGGGTGAAGGGCAGTCGCATGTAGAGTCCGCGTGGGTCGTTGAGGGTCTGCACAAGGGTGAGGTGCTCTCCCCAAATCTGCTGGACTTGGGCTGTGAGGGGATCGGGGTTGGGTTGGGCCTGGGATCCGAGGAAGGTGGCCCAAAATTGTTGCCAGTCGCTCGGTTCGGGGTAGCTGACTAAGCGCCAGTCGTCGCCCAGTTCGGCCAGTTCGACGGCTTTTTCAAGGGCAACCTGAAGCCCCCCTAGTTCATCCACCAGCCCTAGATCGTAGCTGGCTTGGCCCGACCACACTCGGCCCTGGGCCAGATCGGCCACCTGGGCACGGGGCAACTGTCGGCCTGCTTCTACCCGATCTAAAAAGGCACCGTAGAGGGAGTCAACGGTGGATTGGAGAATAGCTAGTTCTTGAACGGTCTTGGGGCGGGACAGGGTGAACATATCGGCCAGTTCAGCGGTTTTGACGGTCTCCCAGTTAAAACCCACGGTGTCGCTGAGGTCTTCTAGGTTGAGGAAGAGGCTAAACACCCCAATCGACCCGGTGATGGTACCGGGTTGGGCCACGATGGCATCGGCACTGGCGGCAATCCAGTAGCCGCCAGAGGCGGCCACGTCCCCCATGGACACGACCACGGGAATGCCCTCGGCCTGGATGAGCTGCACCTCCCGCAGAATCACCTCCGAGGCTAGGGCACTGCCGCCCGGACTGTTGACCCGCAGTACGACGGCCTTCACCTGGTCATCCCGGCGCAGTTGGCGGAGTTGGTGGGCAAGGGCATCTCCGGCAATCAGGCCGGGACTTAACCCATCGGTGCCGCCTTCGCCATAGACAATCGGGCCTTCGGCATAGACCACCGCCACCTTGGCCTTGGCGGTGCGGTTAGCCCAGTCATCCTCCACGGTGGTGGCGTAGGTGGGTAGGTCAATCTGCCGAAAATCAGCCCCTTCCTCCTCCCCATCGGTGGCCTCTTCCCCGGTGAGTTCCCGCAGAGCCGCTACCACCTCATCTTCGTAGGCCAGTTCATCCACCAACCCCTGGGTTTTTGCCGCCTCTCCAAATAGAAAGCCTTGGGTGTTGGCGATGGCCTGAATCTGCTGGGGAGTCAGGGATCGGGCCTGGGACATATCGCTCAGCAGCCCTTGCCACAGGTCTTGCAGGAGGCGCTGGGTCTGCTCTCGTTCCTCTGGGCTCATGGCGTTGTTGGTGAAGGGCTCCACCGCCGATTTATAGGCTCCGGTACGGGTGACCTGTACCCCAACCCCCAGCTTTTCTAGGGCATCGGCCTGGTACAGAGTTTCGCTGTAAAGCCCATTCATCTCCAGTTCGCCAAAGGGATGCAAGTAGAGGGTATCTGCCAGGGAAACGAGGGCATATTCCCGTTCGCTCCAGCCGACGGCGTAGGCCAGGATGGGTTTGCCGGATTCCTTAAAGCGAGTGATGGCCTGGGCGAGTTCCTGCTGATTGGCCAACCCAATACCCAAGGTGGTCGGACTGCCCTTAAGGTAGAGGGCCACAATGCGATCATCCTCAGCGGCGGCTTCTAGGGCGAGAACGGCCTGCCGCAGAGCGACCTGGGGGGCTATCGGGCCATTGAGGACAAAACTTTCTGGCCCCTGAAAGGTGGGGGAATCGGGGACTAGGGTGGCCAAGTCGTAGATCAAAACCGAGTCTTTTTCCACCGTAGGAACGCCCCCGTCTCGGGCGAGGCTAGCGATGAGCACCCCCATTAACCCCATCGCCCCCAGGGTGATCAAAAAGCCCGCCAGCAGAAAGAACAAAATCGACCCAGTGAGGCTGGCTAGGGTGTACTTCAAAAACTGCCGCATGGAAGAGGGCTCGCGCAAGGGTGTTGTTTTACTGTAACCCCATTGGTGTGGCGGTGGCCTGCTTTACCCACAGGGCCAAGCCGCCCCCTCGACCACGGGCCGCGAGGTATTGTTCGGTGGCGGCAAAAAAGGCGAAAAAGGGCAGCTTGGCGATGGGGATGGTGGCAAAATCCTCGGAGCTAGACCGCCCCTTAATGGGAAACTTAAACAGACGCAGACCGCCCACAGAGACCTGCAACTGCACAAAATCAAAGGCCAGTAGGTTTTGTTTGGCCAAAAACTTGGCGGGGCCACTAAATTGCAGGGCCAGGGGACCAAGCCGAATTTGGTTTTCGATGGTTAGCCGATCTGGGCTTGGGGACGCTGAGGTTGGGGCGTCCGCCGTTGACGAATCTAGGACTGAGGTGTCTGGGATCGAGGCGTCCGACACTGGGCCAGGGCTGACGGGAACAGAACGGCTGAAGCGGATGGTACCTGGTACCAAGACAGGCCAGTAGAAGCCTTTGCCCGTGGGCACTCCCGACTTATAGGCGGGCTTATTGGGGGCTGTAAACCGCAGTTGCCACTGGCCGAGGAGCGACTCCAGCGCCAGGGACGGACGGGGATGTCTTGCCGCTCGTTCGGTATCCAACAACGCCTGCACCACCTGGGGCGACTGGGGGCGAGGGCTCGTCCGATCCGCTACTTGGTTGAGGAGATTCGAGGTGGTAGCAGAGGGGGTGGACATCGCTTGTGGAATCATGGTTTCCTCCAAAACAGCACCGACAGGGATAAGCCTTGGCGATCTGAATCTGGCCCTACTTTTATTATGGCAGTTTTCCCTATCCCCCATCCCCCCGCCAGGACAAACGCATACTCGATGAGCACAGATTAGCAATCTCAATGAGGAACGTCGTCTCATTACTCACCTTTTGGGGCCACCCGTTGAACGTTATTACAATGCCTCTGGTGAGTGATTTGTCAACCTGCGGAATGTAGGATCTAGAGTCAGGTAGGCTAAATACAAGCTATAGCGGTTCTCGATAGCGTGAGATACACCGTTGCTGGGTTCTAGATCCCCCCAGTACCTA
Organism: Phormidium sp. FACHB-1136; assembly: GCF_014697375.1. Classification (GTDB taxonomy): domain Bacteria; phylum Cyanobacteriota; class Cyanobacteriia; order Phormidesmidales; family Phormidesmidaceae; genus Nodosilinea. The sequence goes on along the minus strand of NZ_JACJRS010000032.1, from coordinate 8,442 downwards.
GCGGTCTAAGGCTCACTCTTTACCTCCCTTGATAAGGGGGCAGGGGAGATCATCGCAACGTACTTCAACCCAGTGAAATCTGCCATAGTGTTCAGTCAATATATTTAATATATTTATTGACGGCTAAGATAAGGCCACAACTACTGATTTAGAAGATTTTGGCGCAAGCGTTACCCGTCATTGATTTCTTGACTGAGTACTAGGTCACTTAGCTTAGAGTATCCAAGACCCAGGTAAATCTTTCAGGACGGCTGGCCAACTCCGCGAACCCCTGCTGTGGGTGATCGACTTTGCCAACCCCGACCATAACGACTTCCTCGCCGTGCGCAAACCCTGGATTCAGGGGCCGATCTATCTCCGCTGCCCCGATCTACCCCAAACCTGCTACCGCACCACACAACATCACCAGGCTACCCGTAGACGACGACTCGAAGGATGAGGTGGAACGCCTTTCTAAGGTGGTGTATTTGCCTGTGTTCCAGCAGTATATAAACCGGAACATGTGTATCGAGGGTTGGCTTAACTATGGATCTGTTCGACCACAACCGCCAAGCCCAGATTGACCGGGAGGCTCCCCTGGCGGCACGGATGCGGCCTCGTACCTTGGATGAGTTCGTTGGTCAGGATGCGGTGGTGGGGCCGGGGCGGTTGCTGCGGCGGGCGATTCAGGCCGACCAGTTGTCGTCGTTGATTTTCTTTGGCCCACCGGGGACGGGCAAAACCACCCTGGCCCAGATCATCGCCAACACCACCAGCGCTCACTTTATTGCGGTGAATGCGGTGCTGGCCGGGGTGAAAGACCTGCGGGAAGCCATTGCCCAGGCCCAGGACTTGCGGGGGCGCTACGGTCGCCGCACGATTTTGTTTGTGGATGAGGTGCATCGGTTCAACAAGGCTCAGCAGGATGCGCTGCTGCCCTGGGTGGAAAACGGCACCGTGATTTTGATTGGAGCCACCACGGAAAATCCCTACTTTGAGGTGAACAAGGCCCTGGTTAGCCGCTCCCGCCTCTTCCAACTGCAATCCCTGGGGCCAGAGGAATTGCGGCAGGTCGTCCACCAAGCGTTGACCGACCCAGATCGGGGCTACGGCAATCGGCCCATTCACCTGGAACCGGAGGCTTTGGATCACCTCGTCAACGTAGCCAATGGCGATGCGCGGGCCTTGCTGAATGCCCTGGAATTGGCGGTGGAAACCACTCCGGCGGGCGACGACGGCACCATCACCATTCCCCTCACCGTGGCCGAAGAATCCATCCAGCGGCGGGCGGTGCTCTATGACAAAGAAGGGGACGCCCACTTCGATATCATCAGCGCCTTTATTAAAAGCGTGCGTGGTTCCGACCCCGATGCCGCTCTGTACTGGCTGGCGCGGATGGTCTATGCCGGGGAAGATCCTCGGTTTATTCTGCGGCGGCTGATTATTCTGGCCAGCGAAGATGTGGGTTTGGCCGACCCCCAGGCGGTAGCGGTGGTGACCAGTTGCGCCGACGCCTTCGACCGCATCGGGATGCCGGAGGGGCGCTATCCCCTGGCCCAGGCGACCCTGTATTTGGCGACGGCCCCCAAATCCAACAGCACCATGGGCTTTTTTGACGCCCTGGCCACGGTGGAACGGGAGCGCGAAGCGGCAGTCCCCAACCCCCTGCGGGACGCCAACCGCGACAAAGCCGACCTGGGCCACGGTCAGGGCTATCTTTACCCCCATGCCTACCGCGATCATTGGGTGGCGCAGCAGTATCTCCCGAACGGCCTCCAGGGGCAGGTGTTCTACGAACCTTCCAGCCAGGGCTACGAGGCGGCCCTGCAAACCCAGGTAGCCCAGCGACGAGAGGCCCAACTAGCGGCCTTGGTGGATGGCTCCAGTGTGTTGCCGGACGTGCTGACCTACAGCCCCGATGATCCGGCCCGTGATCGCTGGCTACAACGTACCCTCAGCCAAGCCGGAGCCCAACTCGGCCAGGTGCGAGATCGTCTGTTTGACCTCGCCCCACCCCAGCGTCACCATCGGGTGTTGGATCTCCATGCCCGTACCGGATTGCTGACCTGGGAAGCCCTACGCCGTGTGCCCGAAGGTCAGGTCTACGCCAGGGTTCACAATGCCCAAGACTACGAAGCTCTCACCGAACAAAGTGCTACCCTGCCTGAACTTCACCGTCCCGTCCTCGTCCATGCCGACTATGAAGCCCTCTCAGCCTACCTCTCGGCCCACAGTCCTGATCTGGCCTTTGAGCGCATCGTAGGCCGCAACGCCTTTGGCCAAGCGGTGAATCGTGAGCGCTTTGTGGAAGTGCTGCGCCGCTGGCTAGCCCCTGGAGGTGTCGTGCTGCTGGTGGAAACCATCCCCCGCCACAGCCAGCGCATTTCTAGCCTGGTGGATACGAGTACCCTCAGCAAAGCCTTGGTCAAACGCTGGCAGCAAGCCGAGGAAAAAGCCTTGCAATCCAGCGACGATCCCCGCTTTAACTGGCAAGCCAACACCCTAGAAACTCTACTGCATCAAGTCGGATTTACGGCACAGTCGTCTACCGACCGACTCCACACTAGAATCTACCTGTCCGAAGCCCTGTTGCAGCGCTGGTTTACGGTCAGCCATCAGCCCCCTAGCTATCGCGACCAACTTGCCCCCTACTTGTCAGAAAAAGATTTAGCCACTATCCAAACCCTCTGCCAACGCCAGCTTACAGGCCAAACCATCCACTGGCAGTCCTCGCTCACCTACCTCCAAGCCAGCCTGCGGGAGTAATACCAAATCCTGCTTGGCTACCCCCGATTTCCCAGGGGTGCATTGCGGATCATCAAATCGATCAGGACGTTGCCAGACATGGTTGGAGCCGCGAATTCACCCTACGTTCTGCCTTTTGGAAAACCCCGATTCCCAGCCCAGCAAACCGTAGGGACGCGGTCTCCTCGCCCGTGTGAGCCGGGGGCAAGCAAGCCGAATTGAGTCTCAGCGTTGGGTTTAAGTCATAATTGCCCCGCCCATAAATTTGTCGTAGCGACGCTGGAGTTCCTGGGCCAACCGAGGATAACGGGCCAAGGTAGAGTCTTCATTCAATAAAGCTTCCGCCGCTTCACGGGCCAGCATCAGTACGTCCTGGTCTTCGATCAAACTCGCCAAGGCCAGGTCAGGTAAGCCGGATTGCCTTGTACCCAGCACTTCCCCCGGCCCCCGAAAGCGCAGATCCATTTCAGCAATAAAGAAGCCGTCCTGGGACTGTTCTAGTACCCGCAGCCGTTGCAGGGCATTTTCGCTTTTGCTGCTGCTGAGTAGTAAACAGAAGGATTGCGCCGCCCCACGGCCCACCCGCCCCCGGAGCTGGTGCAGTTGCGACAGGCCAAAGCGTTCGGCGTGTTCAATCAGCATCACCGAGGCGTTGGGCACATCGACGCCCACTTCCACGACGGTAGTGGAAACGAGGATATGGGTCTCCCGATTGCGGAAGGCGGTGATGGCCGCGTCCTTTTCGGCGGAGGACATTTTGCCGTGGAGCAGGCCGACGGTGAACTCTGGGAAAATCTCCTCCGCAAGGCGCTGGTGTTCGTCCACGGCAGATTTGAGGTCGAGCTTTTCGGATTCTTCCACCAGGGGCAGCACCACATAGACCTGGCGACCCTGAGCAATTTCCCGCCGCATCAGGTCGTAGGCGTGGGTGCGGTCTTTGTTGGTGAGCAGGGTAGTTTGGATGGCCTTGCGTCCGGGGGGCAGTTCGTCGATCTGGCTGACGTCCAAGTCGCCGTGTAGGGTCAGCGACAGGGTGCGGGGGATGGGGGTGGCGGTGAGGGTGAGCACGTGGGGATTGGCCCCTTTTTGCATCAGTCGCGCCCGTTGTTGCACGCCAAAGCGGTGCTGTTCGTCGATGCTGACCAGGCCCAGGCTACAGAACTGTACCGGGTCTTCGATCAGGGCATGGGTGCCAACTAGGACTTTCAGTTCCCCGGTGGCCAGTTCGCCCAGGAGTTTGCGGCGTTTGGCGGCACGGGTCGATCCGGTCAGCAGTTCCACGGTTAGGTGCAGTTGGTTGAACCACTCCACCAGTTTGCGATAGTGCTGCTCGGCGAGGACTTCCGTGGGGGCCATCAACGCCGCCTGGTAGCCCGCCTGAATCGCCGCCAACATCGCCACCACCGCCACCACGGTTTTGCCGGAACCCACATCCCCCTGCACCAGGCGATTCATGGGGATGGGCTGCTGTAAATCGGCCAAAATGTCGTTCACCACCCGCTGCTGAGCGTCGGTTAACTTAAAGGGCAGGATGCCGTAGAACCGATCAATCAACTCCCCGGTGGGGGCCAGGGTGATGGCGGTTTGCTGCTGGCGCTGCTGTTGCCGACGACGCAAAAGGCCCAGTTGCAGATAGAAAAACTCGTCAAACACCAAACGGCGGCGGGCCTGGGTGAGGTTTTCCTCGTCGTCGGGGAAGTGGATCTGGGCGATGGCCTTATCCAACGCCACCAAGCCCTGCCGCTGCCGCACATCCACGGGCAGGGGGTCTTTTAGCAATGGCACCGCTGGCAACGAGGCCACCACCACCTTTCGCACCAGATCCGCCGTCACCCCCTCCGTCAGCGCATAGACGGGCACCAGCCGCCCAATGGTGAGGGATTCGATGCGGTCGCTGAGGCTGTCCAACACCTCTAGGTGCGGATCCTCCAGCGTCATGCCATACTTGCCTTCCTTCACCAGCCCCGAAGCCGCCACCACCGCCCCCTGGGGATACTGGCGCTTTTGCTGCTGCTGCCAACTGGGCGTGGCGTAGCGGTTGCCGGGGTAAAACCGATTCAGCTTTAGGTTGCCGCTGCCGTCCGACAGTTGCAGCTCAAAAATGGTCAGATTCTTATTGCGCGGACTGGTAAAACAATTCACCCGCCGCACCGTTCCCACAAGGGTCACGGTCTCCCCCGGTACCAGGTCGCGAATTTTCACCTGCTGGGCATAGTTGATGTGGTCGCGGGGATAGTAATAGAGCACATCCTGCACGGTGAACAGGCCCAGCCTGGCCAGCCGCTCACTGTTCTTGGGGCCGATGCCCTTCAGGTAGGTGAGGGGCTGATCTAACCCAAAGCCAGAACTGCTGGGACTCGCCGCCACCTGGGCCGTCTTGGGGCTACGCTTCGGCGTTTGGCTCGTGGTCGTTGAGTCTGGGGATGATCCCCCACGGCCAGAGGCTCCGCTAGTCGTCGATGCCCCCGATTCCCCGACCGTTTGGCCCCGCTGAGCTTTGGTCTTACTGAACTGCTCTAGCAACCGCTGGGTGCCATACAAAAACCGCCGCGTTTCCGCCACCAAATGCTGCCGCTGGGCAAAGCCCAAGTCCCCGTAGTCGCTATACTTTTGGGCCAAATCCTGCCAAGACCGCTGCTGATCCGGCGGCAACACTCCCGGCGGCTGTTGCAAACTGTCTCGCAAAAACTCGCTGAAGGTCTGATGTTTGCCCACCAGGTCGTTAAAGCCGCTCTCAGCCTCCACCGAGAGCGCCCGTTGTAAGCGCCCCCAGTCGGGTGAAGTCGGTTGCAGATCGGACACCATAGGGCAGGAACACAAATTGCCAGCGCTAATGATTCTAGGATGCCTCAGGGGCAGGGTGATGGATCATGGCTATATAGCTTCTGTCTAGCACTCCTCACCACATAGCTTGCATAGCGACTCCTTCATGATTCTTTACCTTACCGATAGATACTTTCAGATCAGCCTGGGAATGCTAGATCTAGATTCAGATGATAAGGGTCTGGTTGACTGACAAAAGTGGATTGCGGACATCTGAGTGTCTTGCTGCGTGGTAGTTTCGGAGATTGAGACGAAATAAAAAGCTTATATCAATACTTTAGAAGGAGCACCATAGTCTATCGCCTGCAAGATTTGTGAGCAAAAGGCTCTAGTCTAATACCAATCAGACATGAGGATGAGCATAAACCAGGGCATGGAAGGCCTGTGAATCAAGGGTTTCAGCTCTTTAGGGTTTGTCCAGCTTCATAACGTTTTGGTATGATTTTCTTTCACTTACTTTCATATTAGATTGGTATAGCACAAGCAAACTGCGTCTGGATCGCATCCTAATTTTTGCCCTGTTTAGGTTAATAGTCATGGAAAATTCTCTTCTAAGCTCAGCTAAAAATGGTGATGTTAAGGCTATTGAATCTTTAATAAATTCATCCTTAAAAAGCAAGAAAATGGTAGCTCGTGTTACTCACGCAGGTTCTGTCCTTAGGGTGAGAGTTAGATCGGAGATAAAAATCGATCAGTTGATGGCTGACTATATTTTCAAAGGTATTGGCAAAATTCAACCGAAAGGATTCAAAAAACTAATTGTTGAATCAGAGACATTAGGAGGAGATACAACCTGGTCACTTAGCCTTGAGTTGGATTCTGGCAATATTCAAACCTTACCTTCTGAAAAAAAGAGAAGTCACGACGTAAAAATTCTCACTTTTATTGGCCTTTCCGCTTTAGCCTGTCTCACCTTGTTCCTGTGGCTGGGATTCTCTCTATTTTTTTGGAATTCAGGTTTCTTTTCAGATCCAGGTAAGGAGCATTGGATTAATTCAGAAGAGAAAATGAAGATTGGGCTCGAATATCTTAATTCTGGAAATCTTCCAATGACTGCGGAAGCCATAGATGAGGCTATGATAGAGCTTGAGAAAATACCAGAAAACAGTAGTTATTATGATGATGCCGTAGGGTGGATAGAATATTTCAACAATTTCTTGGCAGACATACATGCATGGGAATTAGAACAATCATACGCAATGGCAGGCAAGCTCAAAGAGGGACTAAGATCATCTGATCCTGACGCCATGTTTTTCTCTGATGTTAGAGTTGATTCAAATGATGATTCAGAATTTAAGTCTTTAGTGCTTGAAGTAACAACAGCGTGGGACTACCAAACCAGGGAAGTACAGAATCGAGTAGCGACAGAGATCTGGAGCATCTGGGCAGAAGCTCGTACGCCTGAGGATACTAGTCAGGCATCGCTGAAGATAGTAACTACTGACGGGAGAGTTGTAGGAGGATATACACCTGGCAATGGTGTTTATCTCAATAATCCTAATCCTAATTTTTCTTCTCCCGCTGTAAATCCTTCGTCGCAGTCTGTAAATCCTTCATCGCAGATCGAAGCCGATCTTCAGAATTATGATTTTGCTATTGCACAAGCTATGGCTCAGAGTCGTGCGGAAACATCTCGATTAATACTTGAGATGTATGGAGAAATGGGGCGTAATCGATCTCAACCCTATTATACAGGAGGTGGGAGCATCTTTAATTCCTTAGATCCCTGTAATTATCCTTGGCAAACCGATAGTCTTGGAAGATCTTGCGGTGGCAGGGCAGCTAGTGAAAGAGAAGGTGGCCAATAGAAAGTTCTTAGGATAGATTAGTTTTTGAGGTGCGCTAGTGCCCAAAAAAAGCATCTTTTCTATATAGCCTTTCTCTTAAAGAGTACCTCGAAAAATACAAATCTTGTTGAAAATATGCACGAGATTTCAGTAGTTTTAGGCTCTTCAGATTCGCAATAAGGAAATTAATCGAGATGCCCTTTTGTTTGATGATTAGAACAAGTTGCTGCAAGGCTGTCTTGATTTTTATCTCGACTCAGCGTTCTTTTTCTTTAAACTATCAAGGACTTGTTCAGAATTTCTATCAAGCATAGGAAGTTCATAAAGGTAGCTAAGAATCATTTGGCAAAGTTTCTCTAGAATAGGAATTTCTTCCTCTGTTAACTCACCCATGAAAGCGTGCGCACCAACATTCCTGAAATCTTTGAGGCGACGAGCAATACTGAATAACTTATCAGGAATCTTGCCTTTTTTCGACATTTCTTGAAGAGAATTATATAGATTTCCCTTGACGACTGTTTCCTGATCAATACATACAGATTCAAGAGTTCTTCCTAGTAAAACCCCATAGGCATTCGCATCAATACTTTTCACTGTCAATGCCGCTTTATATGCCTTTCTGACTTTCTCAGGAAAGTGATATAACTCATTGGAATCTAAATTATGTGTTGCCCCTATGAACTGAGGATATAAAATCTTATACTCTACCTCTGGCTCTAGATGATCATCCCAGAGATGTTTGCGTAAAGTTACTTCCTTACACGCTGGGCATAGTAGTAAATCATAATATGCTTTTAAGCTAGAATAGTAGCCATCGCCATGATGTGTTGATTCAAGAGGAACTGGAAGCTCATCAACAACAACTTTCATGGAGACATCATTTTTACAGTGTCCACATTCCATTTTTATATATCTTTCTTGATTTTCGCTTCTCATGGTAAAAGATGATGTCTGCAAAGGAATAGAGTGTATTAGCATTATTATAGGGCTTTCTATGTATAGGGCACCTCGATTAATTGAGTATCCAGGGAATTGCCGTCTCAAAAAAGAACACAGTGAGACAGAAATAACCTTTCTATCGCACTGTGTCAGTCGTGATTAAAATGAA
>NZ_JACJRS010000031.1 GCF_014697375.1 Phormidium sp. FACHB-1136 | reverse complement strand
CCTCCGCTGGCTCAAGGGTGCCGTCAACAAAGGGCGTCCGTTGCTCCAACCCATCCCCCTGCTCACCGTTGACCCTGAACCCTGCTTTGCCTCTAAAAACGCCGAAGACCAGTACTATGACCGCATCTGGTTCTCTAGGATCCAGTCCATACGATGTCAATTGCCCCCCTGGGAGGCGGCATAAAGATGTGTCAGGCAGTCAGGCGGTGTCCACTGTGGGGATTAGGGACGGCGGTGCTGTGCAGCGGCCTCTGCCACAATGGCTGAACTGTCTTGGGTAAGGCTATTGAGGGCGGTCTGGGCCTCGGGTTGGGGAAATTGGGCGAGAGCTTGCACCAGGCGATGGCGCACCTGCCAATCGGGGTGGCTGGTAAAGGAAAGTAGGAGGGGAATGGCCCGCTCGTCTTGGAGTTCGCCTAGGGCACCGATGGCGGCGGTGACGACGAGGTCGTTGTCTGACTGAATGGCCTCTTGCAGTAGGGCAAAGGCTTGGGGGTCGCCCAGTTCGCCCAGGGCCGCGATGATACTGAATTGCACCAGCCACTCTCCGGTGCTGTGATACACCGCTGCCAGGTCGGCATAGGCGCTGCGGAGTTGCAGTCCGCCAATGGCGTCGGCGGCAGCGGCCTGTACGTCTGGTTCGGGATCGTTGGTGAGGGCGCGGCGCAGCAGGGGTTCCACGGTGGCAAGGTCTTGTTGCCCCAGACTAGCAAGCTGGCTGATGGCGGCATAGCGGACGCGGGCGTTGCCATCGTTGGCAGCAAGTTGGGCCAAGTCAAAGGCAACGGCGGGGTCGAGATCGCGCATTTGGTTCACGGCCCGCAGACGATCACCATAGTCTTCAGAATGCAGTAGTTCGCGTACAGAATCGGGGGTAATCGCCATTTCGTAGCCTCCAGCACATAACTCCTCCCTACTACTATCGGCTATTTCGAGGCCGTTAGGGTAGGGGGGCGCTGGTTGGCGCAGTCCTTCCTGGCGAGGTTTAGTTGACGACTTGGCTACCGTGGGCACGGGGATCATCAATCACCGCACGGCGGCTGAGGGGATCGGTGGGAATTTCGGAGGCGCGGCCTAGGGTTTGGACGTGGGGCAGGGGGGCCGAGGCGATGAGGGCATCGAGGTTGTCGGCCAGGATGGTGCGAGGTTGTTCGCCAATGGCGGTGGCGATGGGGGTATGGCCCTGGTCAAAATAGACAAAGTGGGGGATGCCATCCACCCGGTATTCCAGCATTTCCGGTAGCCATTTGTCGTTGTCGATGTTGAGCATGACAAAATTCACCCGGTCGCCGTAGGTTTGGCGCAGGTCAGCCATCTCTGGGGCCATGGCCTGACAACTGGTACACCAATCGGCGTAGAACTCTAGTAGGGTGGGCTTGTCGTTAGTTTGGGCCAGTTCGTAGGGGGTGGCGGTTTGGGCCAGGGAGGCCAGGGACGGAGTGGCCGATTGGGTACGCAGACCAAAGAAAACCGCGACAGTGAGGGCAATGGCTACCACGGCCACCACCAGATTACGCAGGATATTGCCAGAGGAAGGAAGGTTTGCGGCCATGGGGAGGTGAGGGAAACTAGCGGTACAGTGAAGACACGGTAGCAGCCTCAAGGCCGTACCCTTATTTAGTCTACCAGCCATGAAAAAACGGGTTAAACTCACCTTCCCCAAGCGGTCGATTCACATGCCGATCACCTATCGGCTGGCCAAGGATTTCAATATTGCGGCCAACATCATTCGCGCCCAGGTGGCCCCCAACCAGGTAGGGACTCTGGTGGTAGAGCTGTCGGGGGATATCGACCAGCTTAACGACGGTATCGACTGGCTAGAGGCCCAGGATATTCAGGTCTCGGTGGCCAGCGGCGAGATTGTGATTAACGAGGATCTCTGTGTCCATTGTGGGCTGTGTACCGGGGTGTGCCCCACCCGCGCCCTCACCCTCGATCCCACCAGCTTTCAGCTCGTCTTCAACCGCAGCCGCTGCATTGTCTGTGAGCAGTGTATCCCTACCTGCCCGGTGCAGGCGATTTCTACGAATCTGTAGCCCTCACCCCCAGCATCTTTCCCAGAGACCTTTCATCCCAAACCCACTTGGCTATCCCCAAGCCCTCAGTGGTGCATGGCGGCTCATCAAAGCGATCAAATCCTTGCCAGATCGGGGTGCAGCCACAAATGCACCCTAGGGTTCTGCCTTTTGAGAATCGAGGCTATGGGGTTTGGGTTGGGTTAAGGCTAACGAATGCCTGCTTTTTCAAGCTGTTGGCGCAGGCGGCGGAGGTGGCTGGCGCGGCTACCCAGGTTCGCGATTTTTCCGGCAATCAGCACGTAGATTTTGCCAGAGAAACGGCCCGATAGCCCCGTGCGTTGGTAGACCAGAATGCCGTCTTCGCGGGCATCGGGCACTTCGCTATAGCCCATCTCGGCCAGAATATTGGTGAGCTGTTGCTTAAAGGTTTTTTGATTGGGGCAGGTGAGGGTGAGGGTGCTGCTGCGGTTGAGGCTGGCTCCTACGAGGCCACCAATCACCCCAAACAGCAGACCAAACGGGTTAGCTCGGCCCGTTTCTAGACCGATCCCCAGGGTTTGCGTGGCCATCAGCGTGGTGACTAAGGCCGAGCCCACAAAGTAGTAGAGAAACGTGACCCCAAAGCCTGGGCCTTGGGGCAGGGTGGGGGTCTCATCGGGGGAAGGGGACATGGTGGGAAAGCGAGGAGAAATTCAACAGGTTGGAAGCCTTGGTGCGGTCGGGGCGGCTATCTGTAGGGTAGGCACAGTTCACCCCTGGAAAGTCGCTTGCCGAGAAAATGCCCTAGTACCTGGGGACGGAGCGATCCACCACCGTGGAGTAGGCGTCGATGCCGCCGCTGATGTTGTGGAGATGGGTGAACCCCTGCTGAGCCAGCCACGCGCACATTTGGGCGGAACGCATCCCGTGGTGGCAAAGGACGGCGGTTTCCTTGTCGGCCTCTAGCTGGCTGTGGATGGTGTCGCCCCAGAGACCAAATTGGCTGAGGGGCAGGTTTACAAATCCGGGTAGACTCGCTAGGGCCAGTTCGTCGGGTTCTCGCACGTCGATCAGTTGCAGATCATCCCCTGCCGCTAGCCGTTGGGCCAGGGTTTCTACGGACATGGACTGGAAGGGAGGGGTTTCAGGTGACATCGCCATGGTGAATTACAAACTTCCAAAGATCATCCCCAACAGCACCATAAAGCCTAGTTGCACATTCTGTCGAAAAATTTTGCCGTAGATTCGAGGGGGCGGGTTGTAGCGGCTGAGCAAGTAGGACTGGCGCGACCACAGAATAAGGGAAAGGGCCAGACTCACCCAGTAGGGCCAAGCTAGAAAGAGAACAACGCCCAGCCACACCAGCAAAAACCAGGTGCCCAAAAAGCAGAAGCCTACCACTTGGGGGGTGTAGTCGCCAAAAAACAGCGCCGCTGAGTTGACCCCAATCCGCCGATCATCCTCCCGGTCGGGAATGGCGTAGACGGTGTCAAAGCCCAGCGTCCACAGCACCACCGCCAGCCAGAGAATCCAGGCCGGAAGTTCTAAGCTGCCTGTCACCGCTGCCCAGGGGATCAACACCGCAAAGCCCCAGGCCAAGGACAGCACCAGTTGCGGCACCGGAAACACCCGCTTGGCCGCCGGATACAGCAAAATGAACGGCACCGCCAGCACAGAGATCCAAAAACTGAGCCGATTCAGATACAGCGACAGACCATAGGCACAGATCAGCGACACCACTAGCACCACCACAGCCACCGCTACCGAGAGTTCGCGAGACGCCAAGGGCCGTTTTTTCGTGCGCTGCACCTGGGGATCAATATTGCGATCCCAGAGGTCGTTAACCACACAACCCGCCGCACTGGTGGCCAGGGTGCCCAACACGATGATCCCCACCAGGGGCCAGGGGGGCTGCCCCGCCGCCGCCAAAAACACCGACCACAGGGCTGGGATCATCAAAATGAGGCGACCTGTGGGCTTATCCCACCGCAGCAGGCGCAAAATGGCTCCTATCGTGGACGGGGCAGATTGGGATGGAGAACTGGCCATAGGTTCAGGGCAACAACGGACTGAGGCAGGACGGACTGAGGCAACGTCTGGAAGGCGGCGGCGGAAAAACGTTACCTAACGTTACTAAATTGTAGGCACTTTCGCCCCCAGTCCCCTAGGGCTGGCCTACCATAAAATCACTGTTGCTTTTCCCATCCTGCCGTGACTGCCGCTCTCCCCCGTCCTACGGATGTGGCCCTAGTGCTGAATCCTGACCCCATCGACTACCCCAGTTCAGACGGTGAACCCGTGGCCGAAACCTATACCCATTTCTATGCCCTGCTGGTGACCCTGGAGGTGCTGCGGCAATATATGGAGGGCCAACGGGCCACGGTGCTGGCCAACCAGTTTCTCTACTACTCCGAGGGGATGCCCCGGCTGCGGGTGGCCCCGGATGTGATGGTGATTTTTGATGTGGAACCCGGTGGCCGCGACAACTACAAAATTTGGCAAGAGGGCCAGGTACCCAGCGTCATTTTTGAGATGACCTCCGCCAGCACCCAAGACCAAGACAAAACCTTCAAGAAAACCCTCTACGAACAAATGGGCGTGGCGGAATACTGGCTATTCGACCCCCGTGGCGAATGGGTGGAGGATCAACTGCAAGGCTATCGACTGGAACACGAAATCTACCACCCGATCACCGATGGCCGCAGTGCCCCCCTCAATCTACGGTTGCAGGTGGAGGGCGATCTGATTGGATTTTACCGAGAAGATACGGGGGAAAAACTGCTGATCCCCAGCGAACTCTCCCAAGCCCTGCGGCAGGAGGCCATCGCTCGCCAACAAGCCGAACAACGGGCCGACCAGGAACGTCAGCGGGCCGACCAGGAACGCCAGCGGGCCGAACAAGCCGAAGCCCGCCTCGCCGCCCTAGAAGCCCGTCTAAAAGCCCAGGGCATTGACCTAGAGGGAGAGTAGCCCTTAGAACCTCGGTCTCCTCAAGAAACCGAGGTTTTGCTGACCTAGCGGTACTCCTGGCGCTGGATATCGCGCAGGCGAGCTTCGGGGCGCAGGAAGCGATCCATTTGGGCCTCGAAGAATTTGCGGTTAGCGGCGAGGTGACGGGGGTTGGGGTCATCTAGGGGATAGAGCAACGCCGTCCGCAGGGCTTGAATCACCGCAGAAGTCACGTTATACATCGACCGCTGGAAGGTGATACCGAGCTGAATTAGCATGTCGTCTTCGCCGCGACAGTGTTGATGGTAATAGTCGAGCAAATACTGGGGCAAAAAGTGCAGCATATCCTGCATCAGCAGCGTGGGAGGAATGCCCGCACTGCCCACCGGAAACACATCGGCGTAGAGAATGCCATAGTGGAAGTCGTTTTGATCCATAGGCACCTGACCTGCCTGGGCGTTGTAGGATTTGGTGCCTCGGAAGGGGGCGGTGCGGTAGAAGACGGCCTCCACATAGGGCAATGCCGCTTCATAGAGCCAGGTGAAACCGCAGGATTTGGGAATCAGTTCAAAGCATTCGTCGCCAATATAAACATGGTGATAAATGGGCCGCCCTGCCACCGCAAAAATTCCGTTCACCAGGAAATTCATGGCGTCGGGAACACCCTTAAAGCCGCCTTCATCAAAGATATCCGACATCTCGAAAAACACCGGAGCCATGACTTCCCAAAATAGGCCCAGGTTGGAATAGTAGGACAGCTCGCGGCACTTTTCGTAGAACATTTCCGGGAACAGCTTGTGCAGCCCCAGCATCACCGGATTGCCTTTGAAATAGGCTTTAATGGCCCGATCACAGGCCGCTTTGTATTCGTCGGTATAGAGGTAGTCGTTAAACCGTCCGCCCATATCCTGATGCCACAGCATCGCTGTCATACAGGCTTCGGCAAATTCCATATTCACCCGGTCGTGCCAGAGGTGATGGAAAAGTTTGGGCAGCTTGCGCTTCATTTCGCCCTTTTCCATAAATTCCAGCAGTTCAGGGTGAGCGGTAGCTTCCCCTCGCCAAATGCGGAGGTCAGCGGTGTCGCCAGCGTAGTGATTGTGGAGGTCTAAATAGTCCTGGGGCAAGAAGTATTTAAAGGCCGGAATTGGGTTCAAAAACACCCGCTCGGCAATGTAGAGCAAATCCCGCCAGTAGAAATCCATCGGCACTGCATAGGCTTTGTAGATGCCGATAATTTGCATCAAATTTTCCGGCGTATCCGGCAGCATCGAGCCACCCGCTTCTAGGCGGTGAATCACATCCGCATGGGGATGGGTGGACGGGGGGATTAGGGTGGGGGTTTCGGTGAGGGTAGGCATGGTGGTTTTGGGGTGAGAGTATTGGGGTATGGGGTATGGGATATGGATAATTAGAAATCCGGGTCGATGAAAATTTGTGTGCCGTCGGCGCGGATAATGGTGATGACATCAAATTCGCCCTCATCCCAGCGACCGATCAGGGTGATGACTTCTCCCTGGGGGATGTCAATCACCTGATTCTCCCGAGAGCCTGCATCCGCCAAAATCACCCCGGTGGCCGTTTGGACAAACCATTCGTTTTCGTCGTCCTCCCCGTAGCCCACCACGGTTCCCGTTAGGGTTTGGCCCGGTTGAGGTCTGTTACCTTGGGACCGCATATCGTTCTGAAATGGGTCTTGATGCTGTCCTCGGGTAGAAGATGGCCGATCTCGCCCACCAGCCCAAGGGGGTGGCCCTTGTAGAGGGCGGCCAGTGGCAATTTGAGTGCCGTCGGCGCGGGTAATGGTGATGACATCAAATTCCCCCTCATCCCAGCGACCGGTCAGGGTGATGGCCTCTCCTTGGGGAATGTCAATCACTTGAAACCAACGAGGGCCAGCATCAGCTACGACCACCCCAGTCGCTGTTTGGATCAGCCATTCGTTTTCGTCGCCTTCCCCATAGCCGATGACGGTACCCGTTAGGGTTTGCCCAGCAACGTTCGCGGGCAAATCACGGGCAAGGGTTGGAGCGGTCGGTAAGACTGTGAGTGGTTCTACTCGTCCAGCTAACCATCCACTTATTAGGGTCGATCCTAAAACTAAAAGCGTGTCAATCATAGGTTTCCAGAGTGAGGTAGACGGGGGCAGAAGGAAGCATAGGCAAATGATTCAGGTGCGCAGGGTGCATTAGTGCATAGGGTGCATTAGGCCGAAGATAAGTGCCGTAGGATGGGCATTGCGCATTATTTAAACGGTGGGACAACGTCGTTCGATGGGGAATGTCATCCATGGGCAAAAAGCGGATTCGGCCAACGGCGATTTGTGTGTTGCGACGGGGGGATGAGTTGCTGGTTCATGAGGGCTACGACCCGGTGCGGCAGTTTGGCTATGCCCGTCCGTTGGGGGGCGGCATTGACCTGGGGGAAACCAGCGCGGCGGCGGTGGTGCGGGAAATCCGCGAGGAATTGGGAGCCGAGATTACCGACATTGCCTTGCTGGGGGTGGTTGAAAACATCTTTGAGTTCCATGGCGAAACGGCTCACGAAATCCTGTTTGTCTACAGCGGGCGGTTTGTGGATGAGTCGCTTTATCAGCGGGATGTCCTGGATGGCTTGGAGGGTGATGAACCCTTCCCGGCGGTGTGGCGATCCCTAGCTGAGTTGCGCGATGGCCCTCATCAACTTGTGCCCCCCCAGCTTTGGGATTTGTTGTAACCCTCCGTCGGGCGTGTAGGTTGCATTAGACAGCCCTCACCCCCAGCCCCTCTCCCATGGGGAGAGGGGGGCCGGATCAGGGGTTAGGGCAGGAGGGTTGCGACGGGGAAGGAGATCACCTCGTCTGGGACAATCTCTGTCGGCGGTTGCTCGATCACCTCATCGGCGACGACCTCGGTTAGGGTCATCGGCAGATGGGCGACCATGGCGGTGGCGGTGGGTTCGCCCCATTTCACTAGCCAGTTGGGCTGAATGCCGAGGAAGAGAATGAGGCCAGCCAGGATGTAGGCCGGGAGCTTTTCGGAGAAGGTGACCTTGGGGAAGTAGGCGATTGCGTTATCGAGCTTGCCGAAGCAGGTGCGGTTCAGCAAAATCACGAAGTACACCGCCGTTAACCCGGTGCCCACCACGCCCAGCAGGGTTTGGATGGGGTAGACCGCATAGCTGCCCTGGAACACCAGAAATTCCGTCACAAAGCCCACCAGACCGGGGATGCCAGCGCTGGCCATGCCGCCCAACACCAGCAGAGCGCTGATCATAGGCAGGCCGCGCACGGGGTTCATCAGGCCGTTGAGGACATCCAGTTCACGGGTGCCCACCTTGGTTTCGATCACGCCGACTAGGTGGAAGAGGATAGCCAAAATCAAACCGTGGGAGACCATTTGGCTGACGGCTCCGGTGAGGGCCAAGTCGGTCATGGCTGCGCCGCCCAGCAGCACGTAGCCCATGTGGCCAATGGAGCTATAGGCCACCATGCGCTTGATGTCCTTTTGGGCAATGGCCGTTACTGCGCCATACATCAGGCTCACCGCTGCCCATACGGCCAGGTAGGGAGAAAGCTCTGCCCAGGCATCGGGGAATAGACCCAGGCCAAAGCGAAACAGGCCGTAGGTGCCCAGTTTGGCTAGCACGCCCCCCAGCATCATCGCTACCGGGGTACTGGCGGAAACGTAGGTATCGGGCAGCCAGGTATGGAAGGGCACCAGGGGAATTTTGATGCCAAAGGCCACCAGCAACAGCCCCAGCAGAATCAGTTGCCACGTCATCGGCAACCCGTGACCCATCACCGCCTGGTAGGTGAAGTTCTCGGCCCCGCTGAGCCACACCACACCCAAAAATCCCGCCAGCATCAGCGCCCCAGAGAGGGCCGTATAGAGCAGAAACTTCGTGGCTGCGTAAGTCTTTTGGCCCCCGCCCCAGATGGCAATCAGCAGGTACAGGGGCACCAGCTCAATTTCATAGAGCAGGAAGAACAGCAGCAGGTTATCGGCCAAAAACGCCCCCGCCACGCCGCTACTTACCAGCAGCAGCAGACTATAGAACAGCCGAGGCCGCTCGGTTTCGGGGGAACTGCTCCAGATGGCAATCCAGGTGATCAGGCTGTTTAGACCTACCATCAACAGGGACAAGCCATCCAAACTGAGTTCGTAGTTCAGCCCTAGGAACGGCAGCCAGGGAACAAACTCACGGAACTGGAAGCCGCCGAAGGAGAGGTCAAACTGGGTGAACAGCCACAGCGTCCACAGCAGCGCTGCCCCCGATACCACCAGGGCACCCTGGCGCGACCGCTGACTAGACAGCCCTGGCCAACAGCCAATGGCCACCGCGCCAACCAAGGGAATTAGGAGAAGGGGAGTGAGCAACATAGCGAGAATCGTATAGGGATTTGTGATGGAGAAGACTGGCCCTCTCTCCTAGGGGAGAGGGATTTAGGGTGTAGCTTGCTTCCCGTAGGGTGGGCGGCTCGGCCTCTAGGTGAGGGGGAAACTCGGCCTAAAACAGCGCGGTCAACGACGACCAGCCCAGCAGAATACCAATCACCGCCACGCCGACCGCAATGGTGAGCACGTAGAACTGAAGCCGTCCGCTGTTGCCGTATTTGAGGGTTTCGCCGCCAAAGAGGGAGGCCAGCCCGATGGCGTTGACCAGGCCATCCACCACGTAGCGATCTAGCCAGTCTGTTGCCCGCGAGAGCAGATCCACGCCCAGAACAAAGGTGTTGCGGTAGATCTTGGGGGTATAGAAATCGTAGGCCAGCAGGTTTTGCAGGGGTTTTTGCACCAGTTTGGCGGGGCTTTCTAGCACTCGGTTGACGTAAAGCAGCGTCCCCACGGCAGCGCCCAGAATGCTCGACCAGGTGAGCAACAGCGCCATGTCTTGGCTGACCTCGGCCCAGTTGGGCAGTAGATTCAACTGCGCCATCACCAGGGGCAAATGCAGGGTAAAGCCCGCCACCAGGGTCATGGGGATGGTCATCAGCCAGATGGGTTCTGGGGCGCGGATGGTCATCTGTTGGGTGTTGCCTGCAAAAATCAGGCCAATCATCCGAGCGAGGCTAAAGGCCACCAGCCAGTTCACAATCAGCACAATCGCCACCAGCAGTCCCCGCTGTTCCGCCCACAGACCCGACACCAGGGACAGCATCGCCCAAAAACCACCCAAGGGAGGGAGCGCCACCAGGCCAGCCGCTCCAGCCAGCATCGACATGGCCGTTACCGGACGCCGACCCCACAGCCCACCCATCTGGGTCAAATCTTGGGTGATGACGCTGAGAACAATCGACCCCGAACCCATCACCAGCGTGGCCATGCCCAGAGCGTAGATCAGGGCCAGCAGCAGGGCCACATTGGGCAGGTGGGCACCCACGGCAATGAACATCAGCCCCATGTAGGCACTGCTGAGGTAGGACAGCACCCGTTTAATGTCGATCTGGGCGGCGGAAATCAACGTCGCCCCTATGGCCGTTACCGTGCCTACCGCAATGGCAAAGGCGCTAGCGGTGGAAGACAGGGCAATCACAGGTTCCAGTTTCACCAGAATCCACACCCCGGTTGTCACCACCACGGCATTCCGCAGAATGGTGCTGGGTAGGGGGCCTTCCATGGCCTCATCCAACCACAGGTGCAGCGGAAACTGGGCGCACTTACTCATGGGTCCAGCAATCAGGCCAATGCCGATCAGCGTCAGCAAACTCGGTTCAATCCCGGTTGCCGTCTGTGCCCAGGCCGCTAGTTCCCGAAAGTCCCAAGTATGGGTGAGGGGATAGATGGCGAGCACCCCCATCAGCAGCACCAGGTCGCCGACGCGCTTGGTCAAAAAGGCATCCCGCGCCCCCGTCACCACCAGGGATTGGTTGTACCAAAAGCCCACCAGCAGGTAGGTGCCCAGGGTGAGGATCTCCAGCAGCATGTAGGAAAATAGCAGGGAGTTACACAACACCAGGCCACACATGCCCGCCTCGAACAGGGCCATCATGGCGAAGAACCGTCCCCAGCCCCAATCCATCTCCAAATAACCCACCGCGTAGATTTGGGCCAGCAGATTGAGGCTGGTAATCAGCACACAGGCCCCTAGGGTAATGGCGTCGGCCTCCAGGGGAATGGTGAGATCCAGCCCCGCCACATTGAGCCAGGGGGCAAAGAAAAACTGGGGCGATGACTTGCCCCAAAAAGCCATAAACGCCAGCAGACTGTGAATCAAGGCAAAAGCCGTCGTCACAATATTGATATAACCCGCCGGACGTGGCCCCGTGCGGCGAATCATGGCAGGCGACCAGGGGATGGTGAGCAGCGCCCCCATCAGGGGATAGAGCGGGATCAGCCAGCTCGTTTCGGCCAAGAGCGGAGTGAGGAACAGGGTCATAGACAGGCTACTCTCTGGCAACGGGACAGCAAAGAAGGGCGTTAGGTCGTGGGTTGAAACCTGAAAAGATCTTAAAGTAAATTGACTTTAATCAATCAACTTTAGTTTTCGATAGACTTAATGCTATCTACATAGGATAGAGTTTAACCAATGACTGTCCCAAAAAGAAAGGTACAGATTGATTAGGGACAATTTGTTTTTTGGGTCTGATTGATAGCTTTCAATAATGTATGCCTGAGGCTAAATCCCCCGCCACGGAGGAATATGTCCAGGCGCTAGATCTAGGGCCATGGGGTGGTAGGGTAGCTCCCTTCATCCCAAGAATGCGGTAATATCAGCGGAACAAATTGACCCATTGGGAGGATACCCCCCATGTTTCAGGTTTACTTTGGGGCCTTTGACTTCGTGCTCTACCTTGGGGGCATCTACGCCGCCATGACCCTAGCCAAGGCCATTTGCGACCAGATGGATGCCGCTGAAGCCGCCCAGTCAGCAGGTCACCTCGAACAAGCGACGGAACAATCGGCCATGATGACCCCTGAGTCTGCCCGCACCGTGGCCCCCATGCAGCCCATTCCAGCCCACCTCTCCGCCCCAGTTGCCAAGCGGGAGGAAGTCGGGGTTAAGGTTTCCATCAACGGTTAAGGGCGGCCCTAGCGTTCCTCGGAGAACATGGCCACGATCTGACCTCCCATGGGCCTTCTATCGGTTGTCCCCGGTGATCTTGCTTCGCCCCTAATCCATCTTTACTTTGCTTCTAATACCAAATCCTCATTGGATAACCCCGATTCCCAGCCCATCAAACCCTAGGGGCGAGATCTCCTCGTCCGCTGATACCGGGGGCAGGCAAGCTGGATTGAGTGTAAGCCGTCGCGTTCGTCTTAGCTACGGCTAGTTTCTTGTTGAAGCACCTGTTCCACGGCATCGGGGGGCAACGGTTTGGAGAACAAATAGCCCTGACCCGACTCGCAGCGGAGGGCTTTGAGTTGGGCATAGTGGCGGTGGGTTTCCACCCCTTCAGCCACCACATCTAGGCCCAGGTTCCAGGCGAGGCGCACCACAGACTGAAGGATTTCCAGCTTTTCAAAGTCTTGGTCGGCGTTTTCGATGAAGGATCGGTCAATCTTGAGGCAGTCGAAGGGGAAGCGGTGCAGGTAACTGAGGGAGGAATAGCCCGTGCCAAAGTCGTCTACGGCAAGACGAATGCCTATGGCCCGCAGTTGTTCGAGGGTGGCGATGATGGAATCAGAGTGGTCGATGAGCACGCCTTCGGTGATTTCCAACTTCAGCCGATGGGGATCAAAGCCTGTTTTGGTGAGGATAGCCTGCACTTTTTCCACCAGATCTTTCTGGAAAAACTGCTTGCTAGACATATTCACGCTGACGGTGAAATGGGCTATGCCGGGGTAAGCCTCTGTCCAAGCCTGCATTTGGCGGCAGGCTTCCTCCAACACCCACCAACTGAGGGGAATAATCAGGCCGCTGGCCTCGGCAATGGCAATAAATTCCCCTGGCATCAGCAGTCCCCGGTCTGGGTGTTGCCAGCGCACTAGGGCTTCAAAGCCGATAATCGCCTGATTACTAATGGTGACGATGGGCTGATAGTGGAGCCGCAGTTCGTTCTGCTCTAGGGCTTGGCGTAGGGCCATTTCCGACTGAAGTCGATGGCTATCGAGGTTCTGCAACGATTTGTCGAACATGCACCAATGGCGATCCGCCAGATCCTTGACCTGATACATGGCGGTGTCGGCATCGCGCAGCCAGTCTTCGGCGTGGCGGTAGGGGCCGGGGCCGGGGGCAATGCCAATGCTAGCGTCAATATAGAGATCGTGGTTGGCGAGGTGGAAGGGTTGGGTAATCGTGTGGCGCAGCGCCTCCGCTAGGGCAATGGCCTCGTCTGAGCTGGTGAGGTGATCGACCACCAGGGCAAACTCGTCCCCCCCTAGGCGAGCCATCAGGGCATGATCGGGGAGGGTTTGCTGCAACCGCCGACCGAGATCGGCTAGCAGTTGGTTGCCCACCCAGTGCCCCAGGCTATCGTTCACCGCCTTAAAGCGGTCTAAGTCGATGAACAACAGCGCCATAGACTCCGCCTCCCGCCCCTGGGCCAGGAGGTCATTGACGTGGTCAATCAGGGCGGCCCGATTGGGTAATTGGGTGAGATCATCCTGGTAGGCTCGGCGGTGCAGTTGGCTCTCCCGTTGTTTGTAGGCCGAAATATTCCTCAGCGAGAGAATACCCGCCGCCGTGTCCCCCGACACCGGGCCACCGCTCACCGCCACCCAGAGCAAATGATCGGCACCGCGTCGGGCGAGAACCATCTCTTCATTTTCGAGGATCTCCCCCGCCACCACCCGCTTTAGGGGAAGTTGATCACGCCCTAGGGGGCAATGGTGACGATCTAACACCCGATGCTGATCGTTGCCATCGATCTCCCATAGGCTAGCCAAATGGCCCGCCAGCAAAACCTTGGCCTGGTGGTTACAAAAGAGAAGCTGGCCCTGGTGCCCCACCACGACAATGGCGTCGGGCAGGTGGTCTAGAATAGCCACATCCAAGGGGGTCTGGAGGTTAGCAAGGTCGAGCATAGCGACAAAAATCCTCAGTGGACAAAGCCAATAGACAGGGCCGGGATAGGCGACTGCGGATCGATGTCTGGAGGATTGCCCCAAGCTTTAACGGTGGGCGAGCCATCATGGTTCCCTGATTGTATCGATACTCTCCAGTATGCCCAACCCTAGGAGGCAAAATGAGATCGGTCTGTAGGTTTTCACACTTCCCCAGCCACGCTCGATACAAAACGCAGACTTTTGACACAGAGTGACACAGAGGACGAGGGCCAACGGTCGGTAAAATTAGGTTGGTGTACGGATGCCCCCTCCCCAGGATCAACTTGAGCTTCAGTACCGTTGGCGACGCCAACGGAATGGTTTTTTGAGGTAAAGTTCTGTCACGTTTCCCCATTAGATCGGCGCACATCTGCAATCCATGGGCCGCCCTGCCAACCACCTTGACCCTGGCTCCGCCTCGCTGGCCTGTGATCTGCCGCCGTGCCTCCCGGCCAGCGGTAGCGAGTTGTCTATGCCGGATGCTGAGATCCGAAGTGGCATGGTAGCGACACCCCTGGGCGGGCGCTACCAACTGCTGAGGCCGCTCGGCTCTGGTGGTTTTAGCCAAACGTTTCTGGCGGCGGATCTGCACCTGCCTACCCATCCCAGGTGCGTCCTGAAGCAGTTTAAGCTACAGAACCAAGACCCCGATACCTTCGCCCTGGCTCGTCGGCTGTTTGAGGCCGAGGCCCAGGTGCTCTACCAACTGGGCGGGCATCCCCAAATCCCCACGCTGCTGGCCCATTTTGAGGAAGGCGGCGAGGTCTATCTCGCCCAAGAATACGTTGAGGGTAGTCGCCTCAGCCGCCAAATGGAGGTGGGCAAGCCCTGGTCAGAAACACGGGTGGTCTTACTCTTGCAGGAGGTGCTGGAAATTCTGGCCTTCGTCCATCGCCACCAGGTAATTCATCGGGACGTGAAGCCCTCCAACCTGATTCGCCGCCACCGAGATGGCAAGGTGGTGCTGATTGATTTCGGGGCCGTCAAACAGGTACGGCCAACCACCCCGGCCACCTCTCCCCCCCAGGCTAGCCCCGAAACGACCCAGCCCACGGTGGCCGTTGGCACAAAGGGCTATATGCCCAACGAGCAGTGCGCTGGCAAACCTCGCTTCAGCAGCGATGTCTATGCCGTGGGCATTATGGGGATTCGGGCCTTGACCGGGCTGCAACCCCATCGCCTTGAGGAAGATCCTGAAACCTGCGAAATCCACTGGCGATCCTACGCCCCAGGGGTCTCCAGCGGCCTGTCAGAGGTGATTGACCGGATGGTGCGCTGCGATTTCCGCGACCGCTACCCCACCGCCCAGGACGCCCTAGAGGCCTTACAAAACCTGCCCAACGGGTTTAGTTCCTCCATTGCCCACCTCTACCAGACCTGGTACCGGGGGGTAGGGGGTCTAGTGCCCAGCCCCATTTCTGCTCCCGGAGAAACCCAATTGGTGCCCGCTGAAACCTCAGAAACAACGGCCATCGCCTCCGCCGAGGAAGACACGGCCCTCCTGACCGCCCCTCTCACACCGTCGTTAAATTCCCACCCCCCTGCATCGCCGTCACCTAGGGGAGGAGAATAGCCCCAAGCCTATCGCCGTCGAAGGATGACGCGTCTACCTCTACCTTCGGCCTGCCTAGCCTAGTCTTGCTGGCTAGAGAACTGCTGGGCCCCTACGAGGGCCAAGCCAATCGCAACCACCAGCAGAATGGGGATGGTATACCAAGGAAATTCCGCTAGGGGCTGGTAGGCGGCGGCGCGGAGGCCAATGGTGGTGTAGGTGAGGGGAAGTAAGTAGACAATCACCTTTAGGGCGGGGGGCAGCATGGTGGGGTCGAAAAAGGTGCCGCCTAGGAAGGACATGGGCACGATGAGGAAATTATTGAATAGGCCCACGCTTTCTAGGGATTTGACATTGAGGCCGACAATCACCCCTAACCCCGCAAACACGGCGCAGTTCAGCACCACCAGCAACAGAAACAGGGGATTGATGAAGCTCCAAACCCGTCCTGTGAACAGCACCGCCACCAGAATCACGGAACTCGCGGTCATCAGCCCCCGCACAATGCCCGCCAGCATTTTGCCCAGGTGCAGCGCCAGGGGATGTACCGGGTAGAGCAGCATTTCCTCGAAGGTTTTGGTGAACAGGCGATCCCCGCAGATGGAAAACGTGGTACCGCCAAAGCTAATCACCATGGAGGACAGGGCCACCATTCCCGGCAAAATGAATTCTAGGTAGGTATCCCCCGCTGGCGGCGTGGACACCTGGTCGATGGCACTGCCCAGCCCCAAGCCAAAGGCCAAAATATAGATCAACGGCGATACCAAGCCCGACGAAGCCACCTGGGGAATCCGCACCCGCAGATCGAGCCAATCGCCCCAAAAGACGGTGAGGGTATCAGCCCACAGGGTTTTGAGCGGCAACGAGCGGGCGGTCAGTGGGCGAGGGCGGGTGAGGGTATCGGTCACGGCAAGGTATTGAAATATTCCTTAATAGTGTAGGGCAAATCGCTAGGATAGAAAGGCGAGGTCTGAGGACGTGACTGGGTGAAGGCACTGGGGTGACGGATGGGGACTGTCAGGAGGACGTGGGATGGCGTGATTGGGTGGCGCGAATGGGTGGCCCTGCCCCATCTGGGGGTGCAGGCCATCAAGGCTAAGGTGGATACGGGAGCGCGATCCTCAGCCCTCCATGCCTTCGATCTAGAGCATTTTGACCGCCACGGCGTGGCCATGGTGCGGTTTCAGGCTCACCCCATCCAGCGCGATGACCGCCACATTGTGATCGCGGAGGCGGTGCTCCTAGAGGAGCGCTTGGTACGCAATTCGGGGGGACAGGAAGAACTGCGCCCGGTGATTCAAACCCCGGTGCAGGTGGGCGGACACATTTGGCCCATTGAACTGACCCTCACCAACCGCGATGTGATGGGATTTCGCCTGTTGCTAGGGCGGCAGGCGGTGCGGCGGCGGTACCTGGTTGATCCAGAACACTCCTACCTGCAACCATTACCCGAAAAGACCTGATATCCTTGCACACGAAGGGGGCGGGCCTGGGGTGGTTCAAGGGTTTTTGGCGGCTACAAGCCCCGGATTGTGAAATCACGAGGTCAGTCTAATTTTTTGTTATCTACCTGTTCATGCCCCTTAGGCTTGCTATGAAAATTGTGATTTTATCCAGGGATGCCTCCCTTTATTCCACTCGGCGGCTGAAGGAGGCTGGCGAAGCGCGGGGCCATGATATGCAAGTCATTGACCACATGCGCTGCTACATGAACATCACCTCCCACAAACCCACGGTGCTCTACCAAGGCAAGCCCCTGGAGGGCGTGGATGCGGTGATCCCCCGCATTGGAGCATCCAATACCTTCTATGGCACGGCGGTGGTGCGTCAGTTTGAAATCATGGGAGTGTTTACTGCCAACACCTCCATGGCCATCTCTCGTTCGCGGGACAAACTGCGATCCCTGCAAATCATGGCCCGCCGAGGCATTGGCCTGCCTGTCACGGGCTTTGCCCACTCCACCAAAGACATCGATGGCCTTGTGGACATTGTGGGCGGTGCTCCCCTGGTGATTAAGCTGCTGGAGGGCACCCAGGGCATTGGCGTGGTGCTGGCGGAAACCCAACAGGCCGCCAAGTCCGTCATCGAAGCCTTTCGCGGCCTGGATGCCAACATTCTGGTGCAGGAGTTCATCAAAGAAGCGGGGGGGATGGATATTCGCTGCTTCGTGATTGGCGATAAGGTCGTCGCCGCCATGAAACGCCAGGGCGCACCGGGGGAATTTCGATCCAACCTGCACCGGGGTGGATCCGCCAGTCGGGTGCGCCTCACCCCAGAGGAACGAAGCACCGCCATTCGTGCCGCCAGGGCCATGGGGCTCCGGGTGGCCGGGGTCGATCTGCTGCGATCTAACCACGGCCCCGTAGTGATGGAGGTGAACTCCTCCCCCGGTTTAGAGGGTATCGAACAAGCCACCGGGATTGATGTGGGGGGCAAAATTATCGACTTTGTGGTGAAACAAACCGCTCCCAAAAACACCCAACAATCCGACAACGACCGCATCAAATACTAGCCCGTCCCCAGTCTTGTCCTAAATCCGGCTGGCTGAGGAGTTCGAGGGTGTTGGCGCTGAGCAGGGGTTTCAGTTGGGCCTGGACGGTATCGGGCTGGTTCCCCCAGAGCATTTTGCAAAAGGATCCTTTTCCCTGATCCCCAGCGCGATTTAAGACGGTGGCCAGCTTTTCGCAATTGGTGGTGTCGTCCATGGCCTCTCCCGGCAACGGTGGAGCCATCATACCGAAGGACGGTTTCACCCTGCCACCATTGCAAAGTTCTGCTGAGAACTGCAAACAAGCATTTCAAGGCGTAAAGGTTCCCTAGGGAAATGGCGGATAGCGAGCCTTCTAGCTCACAATAAAAACCATGACCACAAGGCCATATTCATTGCCATAACGGACGCAAGGACAAAACGATGACGACCCCCAAAGAAGTTTTTTCCCATCTCCAGCACATTGAAGAGGTCGATACGGCGCAGGGAGCGGTTTACCGAGAAGAGGCCCAGGATGTACTCGCCGATGAGCAGGTCAGCCTCAAGTGGCGCAAGGCCATTGCCGACCGTCTGAACCAGGCCAACCACGATCTCGCCCTGCACACCGTGACCACCGACGAAAGCTACTAGGTCAGATCACGAATCCTACACCCCACGGATTTGACCTGGGCTTTGGCTTGGACTATAGCCGACGTAGCAGGTTGGATCCGTGGGTGTCGGTGCCGCAGGTGGTGAGTAGGCGGTGGCGACGGGCCAGGGCTTCAATCTGCGGCGTGTGGCGAGGGCAGGGTTCCCACTGGTCGGGGTTGCTGTAGGCGTAGTAGGCTTCTATCCCGTCGATATTGAGGGCGGCGGCGTGGGTGATCAGCACCTCGGCGGATACCCGATAGCGAGCCGGGTGGGCCAACACCGCCAATCCCCCAGCCGCTTGGATGGCCTGGATGACCGACGTGGCGGACTTCATCGGCCCCCGTGGGGCCGATCCTTGGAGGTAGGGAGCGATGGCTGCATGGTGAGGGGAAAAGCCGTAGCCCAGCAAATGCACTTCAGTATCGGCGAGGAGGGCGTTAATTTCTACCCCGGTGAAGAGACGAGGGGCGGATTCCCCCAGGTGGGGTGTTTTTCGCTGGCCGAGGGGGGTGGGATGTCGCCAGCGCCAATCCTCTAGCCAAGCTTTGGCCTGGTGGTAGCCGCGCAGGCTGTGGTGGTCGGTGATGGCCAGGGCTTGCAGCCCAATGGCAATCACTTGCTCCATGAGGGCAGCGGGGGTGAGCTTGCCGTCTGAGCACACCGTATGCATATGAAAATTGTAGGTGTGCGGGCAACTGGCAGCATCAACAGAGTCAAAAACTTGCCTCAGAATTTGAGCATCGCCTGTCAACCCACGCTGATTTAGGGAGGTGAGGTCTGACGCGACAACCATGAATTATTTTGCTCAGTGGGCTTGCTTAATTTAATATAACGCTTCCAGAAGCCTATTAAAAAATGCGGCTCTAAAGTGTTCGGTATAGACGAAA
Source organism: Phormidium sp. FACHB-1136 (assembly GCF_014697375.1). Lineage (GTDB taxonomy): Bacteria > Cyanobacteriota > Cyanobacteriia > Phormidesmidales > Phormidesmidaceae > Nodosilinea. The sequence goes on along the minus strand of NZ_JACJRS010000031.1, from coordinate 37,036 downwards.
TGGCGGATCGATTGCCGTTACAGATGCCCCATGGCTGGGATCGAAAAATTGCTCGGCTAGGGGGAGATCGCCCCCCAACGGTTTCCTAGGCCCGTTTGCCCAACAGTTGATCGCGCAGGGTTTTGATCCGGTCACGGTATTTGGCGGCTTCCTCAAACTCCAGATTTTTGGCGGCTTCCTTCATCTGTTTTTCGAGCTGGCCAATCAGTTCGGGGATGTCCTCTAGGGGTAGCTCTTCCTTGTGTTCGTAGGCTGTTTCGAGTTCTTGGGCATTGAGACGGCGGGAAATATCGAGGAACGAGAGGATGGAATTGCTCTTGCGGCGTTCGATGGGTTTAGGGGTGATGCCGTTGGCCTGGTTGTAGGCGGTTTGGATGGTGCGGCGGCGTTCGGTTTCGTCGATGGCTTTGGCCATGCTGTCGGTCAAATTGTCGGCGTAGAGGATGGCTTGCCCCCGCACGTGACGCGCCGCCCGCCCGATGGTTTGAATCAGGGAGCGCTCGGCCCGCAAAAAGCCCTCTTTGTCGGCATCTAAAATCGCGACTAGGGAGACTTCGGGCAGGTCTAGCCCCTCCCGCAGCAGGTTGACCCCCACCAGCACGTCATAGTTGCCGTCCCGCAGGTCTTGGATAATTTCAATCCGCTCGATGGAGTGGATTTCGGAGTGTAGATAGCGCACCCGCACGCCGTTTTCTTCCAGGTATTCGGTCAGGTCTTCGGCCATGCGTTTGGTCAGGGTGGTGACGAGGACGCGCTCCTGCCGTGCCGCCCGGTCGCGCACTTCCCCCAGCAGGTCGTCGATTTGGCCTTCGGTGGGGCGCACAAACAGTTCTGGATCCAGAACTCCGGTGGGGCGAATGATCTGTTCCACCACCTTGCCCTCGGAAATCTCCATTTCCCAATCCCCTGGTGTGGCGGAAACGAAGACGCACTGGTTCACCTTTTCCCAAAATTCCTCGGCCTTGAGGGGACGGTTGTCGGCGGCACTGGGCAAGCGAAAGCCGTGGTCGATCAGCACCATTTTGCGGCTGCGGTCGCCGTTATACATGCCGCGAATTTGGGGGATGGTGACGTGGGATTCGTCGATCACCAGCAGCCAGTCCTTCGGGAAGTAATCCAACAAACATTCCGGCGGCGATCCGGCGGGGCGTCCGGCTAGGTGACGGGCGTAGTTTTCCACGCCGTTGCAGTAGCCCACCTCTCGGATCATCTCTAGGTCGTAGCGGGTGCGCTGTTCGAGGCGCTGGGCTTCGAGTAACTTACCCTCTTTTTCCAGGGCTTCCAGCCGTTCCGCCAGTTCTTCTTGGATGGCTTTGCAGGCTTCATCCACCCGTTCTTCGGGGGTAACAAAGTGCTTGGCCGGGTAGATGCTCAGCCCCTCCATGCTTTGTAGGGTGGCCCCGGTGATGGGATCGACGTAGCGGATGGCGTCGATTTCGTCGCCAAAAAACTCTACTCGAATAATGCGGTCTTCGTAGGCGGGGCCGATTTCCAGCACATCGCCCTTCACCCGAAACCGCCCTCGACCCAGGTCTAAATCATTGCGCTCGTACTGAATTTGGGCCAAGTCGCGCAACACCTGACGCTGGTTTACCTCCATCCCCACCTGCAACGGAATCGAGGCCTTCAGGTATTCCGCAGGCATCCCCAGGCCGTAGATGCAGCTAATGGAGGCCACCACAATCACATCCCGCCGCTCGAACAGCGACCGGGTGGCCGAGTGCCGCAGCATGTCGATTTCTTCGTTAATCGAGGCGGTTTTGGCGATGTAGGTATCCGTCACCGGGATATAGGCTTCCGGCTGGTAGTAGTCGTAGTAGCTGATGAAGTATTCCACGGCGTTGTCCGGGAAAAACTCCCGCAGCTCATTGCAAAGCTGGGCCGCTAGGGTTTTGTTGTGGGCCAGCACCAGGGTCGGCTTGCCCAGATTGTCGATGACGCGGGCGATGGTGTGGGTTTTGCCCGTGCCCGTGGCCCCCAACAGGGTTTGGTAGCGGGTGTTGTCCTTCAAAAACTGGGTGAGTCCGGCAATGGCCTTGGGCTGATCGCCCATCGGTTCAAAGGGGGCCTGAATGTTGAAGTCGCCCATCGCGGTTTCCCAAACGGTACAAAGATACAGGTTTACTGGCACTGTTCCTATGGTGACGGATTTTTGCCGATTGGGGGTGGCGTAGACTACCAGGCTCCTTTGGGGCATCAAAGGTTGGCTCAATGACAAGACCTCCTCACCTCGGTTTTGTGTTGATCGCTGGTGAGACTTCTACGGGCAAAGTTCAGACGACCGCTACTACCGAAGCATCAATCCTAGGAATGGGTAGCAATAGTATAATAGCTTCTAAGCCAAAATTGGACGCTTAAATGAGAGTAGCCTACCTCATCCTTGCCCATAATCATCCAAATCATTTACAACGACTGATCACAGCACTTTCATCGAACTTGTCTGCCTGCTTTATTCACATTGATCGCAAATCCGATCTAGATCTATTTTCAGGTATTCATGGCCATAATGTTTATTTTTCAGAGAAAAGAATACCTGTGTATTGGGGAGACTTTTCACAGGTCAAAGCCATCTTATCTCTATTAAAAATGGCGCTTAGTCAACGGCCCAAGTTTGATTACTTTGTTCTGATCAGCGGCACCGATTTCCCCCTCAAGTCTGCTGCGGGGATTGAAAACTTCTTTGATCGCAACCATGGCACAGAGTTTATCAACCTTGTTCAGATGCCCTGTGAAGCCATGGGGAAACCAATTTCCCGACTAACAACCTACAAAGTACGTCCCAGCAACTCAAGGTTGATTCGGATACTTAGAAAAGGCATGGTGAAGCTTGGCGCTACTCCAAAACAGCGCAACTATGACGCCTATCTTAGGGGTTTGATTCCCTACGGAGGCAGCACATGGTGGGCACTTTCTCGGCCAGCCTGCGAATATATCCAGAATTTTGTTAGTCGAGAGACTCGAATTGTGAATTTCTTTAAGAATACTATTTGTCCCGACGAATCATTTTTTCAAACCATCCTTGGCAACTCACCCTATAAAGCAAAGGTTGGCAGAAACCTAACTTATACGGACTGGAGCGAGGGGGGTGGTAGCCCAGTCTCTTTGACGGATAAGCATTTGCAATTCTTCGCCGCCAATCCGTCCATTGTCGTGAGCGATGGATATGGTACTGGAGAAGTTATCTTTGCCAGGAAATTTTCAGACGAGGCTCAGGATATCGTCGCAGAACTAGAACAACTGATCCGACAAAGAGAGGGGCTGATCGATAATTCTCCTCCCCAATCCTTGGATAGGTAATAGGAATTTGGTAAAGTCGGGAACGAGGTTAAACTGCCATCTGTCGCAAAAAGATGCTGAGGGCGTCTGCGACTTTTTCGGCCCAGTCTTCTTGGGCATAGTGGCCGACTTCTTCTAGGGTTTTGAGTTCGCCGTTGGGCAGGTCTTTCAGGCAGGTTTCGGCTAGGCTTAGGGGCAACCAAGGATCATTCATGCCCCACAGCAGCAGGGTAGGATGATCCCAGGTTTTCAGGCCCGTTTCGATGGTGGCGGTGGTGGCGGGTAAATCCATGCGGCGCACGGTGACTAGTAGGGCGCGGCCCACATCGGAGCTTTGCAGAAAGGGGCGACGGTAGATGTCTAAATCGTCGTCGTCGATTTGGTAGGGGCCACCACCTTCTAGGGTGCGGTCTACCAGGATGGGATCCTGGGTAATCATGTCTCCAGCTAGGGGAATGCCGAACTGGCGCATTTTCCAGGGCAGCTTGGCTTCGGCACGAATGGGCGCGTTGATAATGGCGAGGCGATCTACCCGGTCGGGGTTTTGTAGGGCAAACTGAATGCCCACATGGCCCAAAAATCCTTGGGCAACGAGGTGGACTTTGGGCACCTCCAGGGCATCTAAAAACTGGCCGAGGGCTTCTACCAGGGCGGCGGGGGTGTAGGCAAAGTCGCGTTTGTCGGGCTTTTCTGAAAAACCGTGGCCGATCCAGTCTGGGGCAATGGATCGAAAGCCCTGTTCTGCCAGGGTGGGCATAACACCGCGCCAGCTATAGCCCTGGGACACCAGCCCGTGGAGCAGCAGTACCGGAAGTTTGGGGCTTTCTCCCACGGGGGCCGCTTCCCTATAGAACCAGGTCAACCCATTAACAACGACGGTTTGCTCTGAAATCCCCACCACATCTCCCCAACTCGGTGGATTGAGCTTACCGCCCAGAGGCAACCCTGAGCAACCCTGGGGCAAGGGCTATGGCCAAGATTGGGAATCGTCAATTCTTCCAATTCGCGACTAGGGGAAGCCGTCAGGCAAGGAGACAACTCTGAATCCGCCTTCGGTTCGTTTGCCTAGCCTGAACATGGGGCCAAAAGCAGCGGAAATGCTATCCTCACGGTGAAAGGCTCAGAGGCAAGCGGGCTATGAAAAGTCGTAGTTTTACGGTCATTCTTCACAGAGAAGATGAGATGTATATTGCTGAATGTCCAGAGGTTGGTACGGTTGACCAAGGGGAAACTATTGAGGAAGCCATCGCAGGATTGAAGGAGGCAACGCGGCTCTATCTAGAGGAATTTCCCCACCCTGAAACGTCACCTAGACTGGTAACTAGCATCGAGGTTAGCTATGCCTAAGCTGCCCCGGATCTCTAGCAAAGAAGCGATTCGGCCTCTTGAACGCCTGGGCTTTGAGCAAGTTCGTCAAACGGGCAGTCACGTTGTGATGAAGAAGGTCACCGAAGATTGGTTTAGTGGGCTGCGTGATCCCAATGCATCGAGAATTAAAAGTGGGTACGCTGACTGGAATTCTTAAACAGGCACAAGTTACCGTCGAAGAATTTACCAACAACCTGTGAGGTATGGCCTTGCAAGGTAAGGTCGCTGACAACGGAGGGCTAAGCCTGGTATAGCCGACTGGCGAGGGTGAGGATGGCCTCTCGATCTGTGAGGCGATCTTGCCAAGGTTGGGGAATGCCGCTGAGGCCGTAGTAGGCTCCGGCCAGTTGGCCACAGATGGCGGCGGTGGTGTCGGCATCGTCCCCTAGGTTGGCGGCGGCGAGGATGGCTTCGGCGTAGGTGGTGGTATTCCAAAAGCACCAGAGGGCGGCGGTCAGGCTTTCGACGACGTAGCCACTGCCGCGAATGTGATCAATATCCAGGCTTTGGTACTCCCCTGCCGCGATGGACTGAAGGGTGGGGATTTCCAGATTCAGATCATCGTGATGGCTGAGAATGTCCTCCCGATTGGCTCCGGCCAAGGCCCGTACTAGCATGGCCCCAAACAGACGGCTGGCCTCAATACATTCCTGGGCGGCGTGGGTGGTGCGGGAGCTTTCCCCCGAAAACCAAACGGCCTGGGCCGCATCGGGATAGAAAAACATCGGCACCGGAGCCAGTCGCATCAAACAGCCGTTGCCCGCCGACCGAGGGTGGCTGGATCCGCTGAAGGGTTCCCCCGTTTGCCGAAACTGGCTCAGGGCTTGGCTGACGGTATTGCCAATATCGAAACAACGGCCTGTGCTGCTAAGGTAGCCTTCCTCGGCCCAGCGACCGTAGCGCTGCATTTGATCTAGGGGGTCGAAGCCACCGCACTCAACCAAGCTGGTGGCCAAGCACAATGCCATGGAGGTGTCGTCCGTCCACTGGCCTGGTTCGAGCCCAAAGGGGCCGCCGCCCACCATATCGGTCATGGGCGGAAAGCTGCCCCTGGGGCGGAATTCTACGGTGGTGCCCACGGCATCCCCCACCGCCAAACCGAGTAAACAGCCGTGAAAGCGTTCTAGGGAATCCATGGGGTGCCTCTCGTCGCATCAAACGGTCGAAGTAAACGCAGGTGTCTACCGAATTAGTAAGGTCTCTGGGTGGTGCAGGGTTTTGCGAAAGCACCCTAGGCCAAAAAAGGCGGGGCCGGACAGTCCAAAACCATCACCACGGCCCGCAGCAGTTCCGCTTCCTGGGGGGTGATGGTGTTATCGGCCAGCACCGTGTGGGCACAGGCGTCCACGATGGCCTGTTTGAGCTTGGGGGTGGCCTGTTCTAGGGTGGCCAAACTTTTGCCCAAATGGGTGAGCTTGACCGGGGCAAGGGCGGTCGGGAGGGTCTGTTTTTTGGCCCCTGGTAACTGGTATAGGCCCGATGTGAGGGCATAGAAGGCATCTTCTGTCTTACTGTGCCCCATGCGAGCCAGCACACTCAACAGGATGACGGCATCGGCCCAGAGCGCATCCAGGGTGGTGATGGCTGGTTTGGATTGGGTGGCCTTGGGATCGTGGGTCAACCGTTTTCGCAGAATGAGCTGAAGCACATACTCAGAAAGGGACAGACGGCCATCGGCTTTGATCAACCCTTGCAGGGTGCCAAAAAAGCGGTGACGATCCTCGGTAGAAAGGGTTCTTAGGGCAGGAATGGTCAACTCTAGCAGCGAGAGGGTATGGCGGCTGTCTAGGCTGTTCAGGGCTTGGTGATGGGCCATCACCCGCTGGGCGCAGGCGTCGCCATGGGCGGAAGTGAGGATTTGGATCTGCTGGTCTTGGACGGATGTTTGGCTATCGAACAGCAGGGCAAATACGAGATCCTGAGCGCTGTCGGGCCGATAGAGGGCGGTTTTTAGGGTAGGGTCTAGGGCTTGGAGAAACTGCTGTACCTGGGCGAGGCGGCGTCCGTCGATGGTGCCAATGGCGGCCATGAAGGTTTGGGGAGATGGGGTTTTGGGGGGTGGGGGTGAAGCGGAGACGGTTTGGGATGACCTTCCCTGAACCGAGACGGTCGAGGCGGCAGGGGCTTCGCCCAAGCCCATCATCAGCCCTTCCGCCAAGGTTGAGGGATGGCTGGAGGAGGTGACCGAGACAAAGGTGGGCACCTTACCCAGACGGCGAATGCGATCTTGCAGGGGAGGATGGGTGGAGAACAAACTGCCAAACATCGCCACACCAGGCAGGGCTTCCCCAAAAAACAGGTGGCTGGCTTCCTCGGCGGTAGGGGCCATAATTTTGGAACCGTTAGAAAGCTGCCCCAGCTTGGTCAAGGCTCCGGCGAGGCCATCGGGATTACGGGTAAACTGCACCGCCGAGGCATCCGCCAAAAATTCCCGCTGGCGAGAGACGGCACTTTTAATCAGCCGCCCGCAGAACAGCCCAACACTGCCAATCACCGCCATCGCGATTCCTGCAATCACGATGATGCCACCGATCTTATCGTTGTTGTTGCTGCTGCTACGGCTGCCAGAATCCATGCCGCGCAAAATGATGCGCCCCAAAATGTGGATCAGCAGCAGCCCCTGCAACACCCCAATTAGCTTCAGGTTTAGCCCCATATCGCCGTGGACGATGTGGCTAAATTCGTGGCCAATCACCCCTTGCAATTCGTCGCGGCTGAGCTGATCTAGACAACCCTGGGTAACGCCAATCACCGCTGTTTCGGCAGAAAAACCGGCGGCAAAGGCGTTGATACTGGCCTCGTGTTCTAGCAAATAAACTGCCGGAATGGGGGTGCCTGCCGCCAGGGCCATTTCAGCAACTACATTCAGCAACTGCATTTCCTTGAGATGTTGGGTTTGGGGCGTTACTTGCCGTCCGCCTAGGCTGCGGGCTAAGCCCGCTCCCCCTTCGCGCAGGGCCATCATCTTGCTAATGCTGCCTACACCAATGACAATCACCGTGGCTAGGGCAATCAACACCAGCAGACCCGGTTGCCACCAACTTACCTTACCCTCTGCGTTGGCCAAGATAGTCACAATCGCCACGAGATAGAAGGCCAGAATCATCAGCATGACCGACAGCCCAAACAGGAACACCAGGTAGGTGGTGTTGCGACGGGCCTGGTCTTGGTGTTCAAAGAAATTCATGGTGCCCCAAGGCAATTAGGAACGGCACTTCCCAAAACATCAACATGGACAGAGGACGGATCACTACAGACAGGCCGTAGCTTTCCCCTCAAAAGGCCTATGCCCTACACCCCAATCCTCCTTAGAGGATTTTTGCTCTGAGCCTTGGACTTTGAGTCCTTCGCGCTCTGTGCATAACCACCGGGGAGTGAACTCCCTGGCTCATCGCTGACGTCTGCTGACGTTAACTAAAGGACACCCTGGGTGCTTCTCTCACCTCTGGGGCCACTTCCTCCAGTAATTCCGCTGGGCCAAAGTTGAAGGAACTGGCGATCAGGTTGCTGGGGAAACTTTCGCGGGCCGTGTTGTAGAAGGTGACGGCGTCGTTAAAGGCTTGGCGGGCAAAGGAAATCCGGTTTTCCGTGGAGGAGAGTTCCTCCATCAGTTGGCCCATGTTTTGGTTGGCCTTGAGGTCGGGGTAGCTTTCTGAGAGGGCAAACAGCTTGCCCAGACTTCCGGTGAGGGCACCTTCCGCCGCCGCCAACTGCTGCATCGCCTGGGGATCGCCCGGAGCCTGGGACGCCGCCCGACTGGCGGTGAGGGCCGAATTGCGAGCATTGATTACCGCCGTGAGGGTGCCCTGTTCGTGGGCCATATAACCCTTGACGCTTTCCACCAAGTTAGGAATTAAGTCGTACCGTCGCTGCAATTGCACATCAATTTGGGCGTAGGCGTTTTTGTAGCGATTGCGTTTGGTCACCAATTGGTTGTATAGATTGGCGATCATAAACCCACCCGCCAGCACCAGCACCAGCAGAATTATCGTCAATGCCATGGGTCAGTTCTCCTGATTCATTCATTCAGGCCAAAGGAACGACGGTTCCATCATATTTTTCAGAACTATCTGACGCCACGATACGGAGGAGAACTTGGGAAAAGTTTACGTCCTGTAAAATAGTGTGGATCCATACTTCTCAACAAGCTGGCTTTTTGTCGCTATATATTGGCATATTGGCGATATTCGCAAGGCACAAGGATCGGGAAGGCCCCCCCCTCATTGTGGTGATTGGGGCTGATTCGGGTTAGAGGTCGTTTGAAACGGGATCCGATCTAGCTTTGGACACCTGGGATCTCCCCCTGCCCCCTGAGCCAGGAGGGTAAAAGTCCCCCTTAATTCATGGTCGAGAGGCGAATGCGGGGATCCACCACACTCAACACTAGGTCGGCCAGAAGGTTGCCGATGATCAGCATGACGGCCCCCATCATCAGGCTGGCCATCACCAGGTAAAGATCCTGGGCGGTGACGGCCTCTAGGATGAGCTTTCCCAAACCGGGCCAGTTGAAGTAGTTTTCGGTAATAAACGCGCCGCCTAGCAAACTAGCGAACTCGAATCCTAGCAGGGTAATCAGGGGGTTTACGGCATTGCGAAGGGCGTGGACGTAGATCACCCGATCCTCCGGCAACCCCTTGGCGCGGGCGGTTTGGATGTAGTTTTGGCGCATCACATCCAGCATTTGGCCACGGGTAATGCGTTGCAGCCCCGCAAATCCGGTAATGCTGAGGGCAATGGTGGGCAGAATCAGGTGCCACCCCACATCCAACATTTGGCCAAACCAATTGAGGTCGTCGTGGATGATGCTGGTGCGTCCGCCGATGGGAAACAGGGGCGCGGTGAGCTGGGCAAAAAATAGCAGCAACAGACCCGTGATGATGGTGGGCATCCCTTGGCCGATGTAGCTTAGCACTCGCAGGGCACGGTCTAGCCATTGGTTTTGCTTGACGGCTCCCACAATGCCGAGGGGAATGGCGATGGCCCAGGTCACCAAAAACGAGGCGAAGGACAGCAGCAGCGTGTTGGGCACCCGTTCCCAGAGAATATCAACCACCGGACGCTGGTAGGCAAAACTGAGGCCAAAGTTGCCGAAGAACACGACTTGGTACAGCCAGGTGAGGTATTGCCGCCAGACGGGTTGATTAAGGCCAAACTGGGCTTCGAGCTGGGCTAGGGTTTCTTCGGAAAACTGGGGGCTTTGGCGGTACTGATCCAAAAAGTTGCCCGGTGCCAGTTGAATCACAAAAAAGCTCAGGGCCGAGGCTAGGAGCAAGGTCAACAACGCCTGCAAAATGCGCTTGACCACGTAAAGCGTGGTGTCGCTGGTGGCCCAGTTCACCAGTTTATCCCAGGGGGAGGGGCCGGGGGCGGTGGGGCGCAGGGAAGAGGTGGAGGGGGCCATGGGCAACGATGAAAATCTAGGTCGGGAGCCAAAGGGGGGAGTCCGGGTTAGATGATTCTAAAACACCGGGACGAGAGTTGCAGAGGCGGCGACCATCCGGCAATTGCAACATTAGATTGCTAAGGCGACATTTTTAAGACCTGGATAACTTTAGATAGTTAAACTCCCTATTCAGAACTGGCCTGTACCCTAACGCCTTCTCCCTTGGGGCTACTGCTTATACATAAGTCTCTATGCGGACTGGTTCTTTGTGTGGATCCCCCCTAGCCCCCCTTAAAAAGGGGGGAACCGGAATCAAAGTCCCCCTTGAGTAAGGGGGGAACCGGAATCAAAGTCCCCCTTTTCAAGGGGGATTGAGGGGGATCTCCAAGGACTTACGGCATGAAAACAGGATGTGTATGAGCGGTCGCTATTGGGGAGACGAATTTTGAACAACCTTCCGGCCCCCCTCTCCCCGTGGGAGAGGGGCTGGGGGTGAGGGCCATCCACCGAAACTCCCTACTCAAATCCGCTATGACCACTGTGCAAGCCCCTCCTGCCAAAACGAAAACCCTGGTTTTGGTGGCTCCTTTGTCTGGGCAGTTGGTGCCCATCGAGACCGTGCCCGACCCCGTTTTTGCCCAAAAGATGGTGGGCGACGGCATTTCCATCGACCCCACCAGTCAGGCGTTGTTGGCCCCCTGCGATGGGGAAATTGTGCAAATCCACAGCGCTAACCATGCGGCCACGGTGAAGACTGCCGAGGGCATCGAAATCCTCATGCACATTGGCCTGGATACGGTGGCCCTGAAGGGGGAGGGCTTTACTCCCAAGGTGAAGGTGGGCGACCAGGTGAAAACTGGGGACATCCTAATCGAGTTTGATGCCGACTTTGTAGCCCAGAAGGCCCGTAGTCTACTGACCCAAATTGTGGTGACGAATGGGGAGCGGGTGGCGGAATTTCGGCCCAATGTGGGGTTTGCCAATGCCGCTAGGGATACGGTGCTGACCCTGGTTTTGGCTGAGGTCGCGGCTACCGAAGACGAGGCCGCTGGGTTGACGATTCGGTCGAAGGGCATCATCATTCCCAATCCGTCTGGGCTTCACGCCAGACCTTCGGCGGTGCTGGCCCAACTGGCGAAGAAGTACCAGTCCACCATCCGCATTCACCGGGGCAGCGACAGCGCCAATGTTCGCAGCGTGGTGGGGCTGATGGGGATGGAGATTGCGCGAGGCGATACCGTCACCCTAGAGGCCAGCGGGGCCGATGCCGAGGAAGCCATTGCCGAACTGGAGGAAGCCGTCCGCACTGGGTTAGGGGAAGAGGGGGCCACGCCGATTATGTCGGCCCCCGCCAGCATTGCCCAGTCCGAAGTGTCTGCCCCGGCACCCCGGCCCAAGAGCGATGACCCGAACATCATTTTGGGGGTCGCCGCGTCCTCAGGCTTAGCGGTGGGCAACACCCTCCGCGCCCGTCGCCAGGAACTCAACGTGCCCGAAACCGGAGATAGCCCCAACGCCGAGCGCCGCAAGCTGGAGAAGGCCATGGCCCAGGCGGAGCTAGAAATTGAAAGCCTACGGGCTAAGGTGCACGGCCAGGGCGATCCCGGCAAGGCCGCAATTTTCTCGGCCCACCAGGAATTGCTGGACGACCCGGAACTGGCGGACATCGCCACCAGCGCCATCGACAAGGGCAAAAGTGCCGCCTTTGCTTGGCAGCAAACCTACACCACCCAGGCCAACCAGCTTGCCCAGCTTAAAAACGACCTCCTGGCAGAACGAGCCAACGACCTGCGGGACGTGGGGGATCGCGTCCTTCGTATCCTCCTCGGCGTGAAGGAAGAAACCCAGCTCTTCCCCGAAAACACCATCCTGCTGGCGGAAGACCTCACCCCTTCGGATATGGCCACCATCGACCCCAGCCGCGTCAAAGGGTTCTGCACCGTCGCCGGAGGGGCCACCTCCCACGTGGCGATTTTGGCACGTTCCATGGGTATCCCTGCCATTGCTGGCATCGAGGCCCGCACCCTGGATCTGCCCGACGGCACCCCGGTGATTTTGGACGGCACCAGGGGCAAGCTGCGCCTCAATGCCACCGCCACTGAAATCGAGGCCATCCAAACCCGCATCGCCCGCCAAAAGGCCAAGCAGGAGGAAGACCTACGCCACGCCTTTGACCTGGCCCACACTCAGGATGGACGGCACATCGAAGTGGTGGCCAACATCGGCGGTTTAGAAGATGCCGAAGCCGCCCTCAAGGTCGGCACCGAAGGGGTCGGGCTACTGCGGACGGAATTTGTCTTTATGGAGGCCAGTTCCGCCCCTAGCGAAGACGAGCAGGAGGTGATCTACGCCAGCATCCTCAAGACCCTGGGGCCAGATAAGCCCATGATCATCCGCACCTTGGATGTGGGGGGCGACAAACCCCTACCCTATCTGCCCATGGCCCACGAGGAAAATCCCTTCCTAGGGGAACGGGGCATTCGCCTGGGGTTCGACCGTCCCGAACTGCTGCGAACTCAGTTTCGCGCCATCCTCAAAGCTTCTACGGCAGGTAAGGCACGGGTGATGTTCCCGATGATTGCCCGTCTAGAAGAACTCCACATGGCCAAGGCAGTGATGGAAGAGGAGCGCCAAAAGCTGGGTGTGCCCCCCATCGAAATCGGTATCATGATCGAGGTGCCCTCGGCGGCGGTGATGGCCGAACGCTTCGCCGAACAGGTGGATTTCTTCTCCATCGGCACCAACGACCTCACCCAATACACCCTGGCCATGGATCGCGGCCACCCCAAATTGGCCCCCTTCGTCGATGCCCTCGACCCCAGCGTGCTACGGATGATTGACATCACCGTGCGCGGAGCCGACAAACACGGCAAATGGGTGGGGGTATGCGGCGGCGTGGCGGGCGATCCCCAGGCGGTGCCGATCCTGGTTGGCCTAGGAGTCAAAGAACTCAGTGTCAGCATCCCGGTGATTCCCTCGGTGAAAGCCCAGGTGAGAACCCTCAGCTACACCCACTGTCAGGAACTCGCCCAACAAGCCCTGAATCTCGATTCCGCCGCCCAAGTCCGCGACCTGGTGCCCTTGGATGATGCGTAATCCTCGAAGCCCTCACCCCCGGCCCCTCTCCCAGGGAGGAGAGGGGAGTCGGACAACACAACATCTACGTTTGCTGGTGAAACCTGTGTCCACAATGTCCCTGTTGAAGAGTTCATAGAAGAACGTTTGGAGGTAGAAGCATGAAGCAGCGGCACTATGTCCATGGCGACCAGGTTGAGGGCCAACCCGACCATTACTACTGTGATTTCTGTGACCTATTCGATGGCCGCGACCACTTCTACAGAGTCTGCTCAGGTCGCAACGATTATCAGCGGTACCAGCAGACGCTAAAAACATTCAAGTCTGCCTACCACGAAGACCGCTGGTATCGTCCACCCAATCCCCCTAACCTTTTTGCCTAATTAAGTGATTGCGTAGGTTGGGTGCCGCGATGGCAGAACCCAACAAACCCCGATGTTGGGTTTCGCCCCGTTCCACCCAACCTACTCACCCAAGTCCCCTATTTCCAAAGCTCTCGCCCTCAGAATCCTTCTTGCATTAGGAAAAACCGAACCACCTTCCGGCCCCCCTCGCCCTTGGGGAGAGGGGTTGGGGGTGAGGGCCACCCACCTATCCACCTGTCGATTAAACCCATGGACCTCAAACAAACCTGGAATAAAGCCTTTGGGCTGCTGCAAAAGATGGGCAAGTCGCTGATGCTGCCCGTGTCGGTGTTGCCCGTGGCAGGGTTGCTGCTGGGCCTGGGCAGCGCCCGTCTGATTGAGCTTCAGCAGATTGAACAAGGGCTGCTGACGGACTCTAAATTTTGGTGGTTGCCGGAGTGGCTGGCGGCCATTATGCGGAACTCTGGCGACGCGATTTTTGCCAGTATGCCGTTGATTTTTGCCATTGCGGTGGCCATTGGCTACACGGGCAACGATGGCGTTTCGGCCCTGGCGGCCACGGTGGGCCTGATGGTGTTTTTGGCCACCCTGGGCACCGTGGCTATCGGCATGGGCCTAGAAACCACCTCGGTGCTGGGCATTCCTACCCTAGATACGGGGGTGTTTGGCGGCCTGATTATGGGCTGCATCGCCGCCTATATGTTCAACAAGTTTTTTAGGATTACCCTGCCGCCCTACCTGGGCTTCTTTGCCGGGAAGCGCTCGGTGCCCATCATTACCGCCTTTGCCGCCATTTTGATGGGCCTGGTGATGAGCGTGATTTGGCCCCCCATCGGTGCCCTGATTGACAGCTTTGCCTCCACCGCCGCCGAGGGGGACAACGTCGCCATCACCGTCGCCATCTACGGCTTCATCGAGCGCCTGCTGCTGCCCTTTGGTCTGCACCACGTTTGGAACGTGCCCTTCTTCTTTGAAATCGGCTCCTTCACCGACCCGATTACCGGGCAACAGGTGACGGGGGACATTGCCCGCTTCTTTGCCGGAGACCCCACCGCTGGCATCATCGGCGGAGCCTACTGGTTCAAGATGTTTGGCCTGCCCGCCGCCGCCCTAGCCATTTGGCAAAGCGCCAAGCCCAAAAACCGCAAGCAGGTGGGGGGTCTGATGATTTCCGCTGCCCTCACCTCCTTCCTGACGGGCATCACCGAGCCAATTGAGTTCTCTTTCCTCTTTGTCGCGCCGCCCCTGTTTGCCGTCCATGCGGTGATTGCCGGGTTTGGCAACTGGCTGTTTGTCACCCTGGGCGGGCGGATGGGCTTCACCTTCTCCCACGGGCTGATTGACTTTGTGCTGTTCAGCAGCTTGGGCACCCGAACCTGGCTGATTTTGGCCCTAGCGCCCCTGTTTGCGGCAGTGTACTATTTCACCTTCCGCTTCATGATCTACCACTTCAACCTCAAAACCCCCGGTCGTGAGGAAGACACGGGCACCGATGATGTCTCTGCGGCGATTACGGGCGACAAAGCCGAAATGGCGAAGGCTCTGGTGCTGGCCTTTGGCGGACGCAGCAACATCAAAAATCTCGATGCCTGCATTACCCGCCTGCGGATTGAAGTCGCCGATATGGCCAAGGTCAACGTGCCCCGGCTGAAGGCATTGGGCGCGTCTGGAGTCGTGCAAGTGGGCAACAACGCCCAGGCCATCTTCGGCCCCCGCTCCGACAACCTGAAAACCGACATGGGCGACTATTTGAAAGTGGCTGGCCCCGAAGCGGACATGGTGGAAGCCCCCGCCGAAGGCTTTGTGGATGAAACTGCCCCCGATCTAGCCAAAATTCCCCCCGATCCCCAGGCGGGCGAAAAGGCCGAGGCTATGATCGCCGCCCTCGGTGGAGCCGACAACCTCCGTACCGTCGATGCCGTGGCCCTGACTCGTCTCCGGGTGGAAGTCACCGATCCGGTTTCCGTAAATGAAACCGCGCTCCAAGCCGCCGGAGTGCAGGGGATGATGAGGGTGCAGGAAAACGTGCTGCACCTGGTAGTGGGCCTCAATGCCGAACAATACGCCGGAGAAATCACCCAGCGCCTCGGCACCAAGGTTTAGAGCTAGAACGGCTAGATCCCAGGGTTCTTGAAGAACCCTGGGATCTGGAATCCAGGACTCTCCCACCGCCCCATCTCCCTGGCACACGTCCCTCACACACACCCTCGCTCCTCACACACCTTTCGTTTATTCATCGCCTTGATGAATCCCGGCAATACATTCCACTGATGACCCAGGACAATCCATAACCATGACTGCCCCTATCTCCAAAGCCGCCCGCAAAACCGCCTTCGCCATCGGTGCTGGTCTGCTCAGCTTTAGCACCCTCGCCATGGCCCTGCCTTCCCGCGCCGTTACGACCGAGTCCACGGTGATTGCCCAGGTAGAACCCAACCAAGACAACCTACAAATGCAGTGCCCCGGATCCATTGGGGTCAACGACGTTAACTTCCGGGTGCTCTATACCCGTGAGGCTGGATTCTCCCGCATTATCCTCACCCGTCGCAGTACGGGGCAAACTATCGCCGAAACCACCCTCAGCTACGACCGCAAAAACGACAAAGGCCAAGCCATCTGGCGCGGTTCGGTGAATGGTGCCGCCGATGTCACCCTGGTACATCTCTCAACCCGTGCTCCCCAGGTAGGCGACCAAGTCTCCGTCGGCTACGACATGCAGTGGGGCCGGGGCACCTGCGCCCGTTCCACCACCCCGTTGTAGGGTTTGCGTTCCCTGATGTCATAGAAGATCGCAGTATGTGGAGATCCCAGAGTTCTTTCGTCTAGCCGCCACAATTGTAGAGGCAGCCCAAGGCAGAATTCTGGGATTCGCGGCAGAGCAGGTTAGGGGGTAAGGGTCATTTATCTGAGTAAACCCCATGAAAATTGACATTATTATTGTCTACATTCAGCGGTATCAAAAGGGGCATGAACTTCATTTTGTGCCGCCCCTAACGGGCATTCATCTAGCGGCCCTGACTCCCGCCAAACATCAGGTACGGGTTATCCATCAGCAGGTAGAACCCGTGAACTTAGACACCGATGCCGATGTGGTCGTCCTCTCCTTTTTTAGCGGTTTTGCTCCTGAAGCCTATCGCTTAGCCAAAGCCTATCGTCAACGGGGGAAAATGACCATTGCTGGAGGGCCGCATGTCACCTTTGCCCCAGAGGAAGCCCTGCGGTTTGTGGATGCGGTGGTGATTGGGGAAGGGGAATCAGTTTGGGCACAAATTTTTGAGGACATTGAACAAAATCAGCTTCAGTTGAGATATGTGGGTGAATCTCTACCACTGACGGAAATTCCAACGCCAAGATACGATTTACTCCCCAGCAAATATATGGTTCGGCGGGTGGTGCAGGCTACCCGTGGCTGTCCGTTTAGCTGTTCCTTTTGCACGGTGCCTATGCTCAACCCTGGCTTTCGCACTCGGCCCATTGAAGCGGTTCTAAACGACATTCGTTACAACGATTTCCCTCACTGGTGGCAGCGCAAGCTCGTGTGGTTTTGGGACGATAACCTCACCGCCAACCGTCCCTATATTAAAGAGCTGTTGCGTCAAATGATTCCCCTCAAAAAGTGGTGGCTAACCCAGGCCAGCATGGATATCACTCAGGATGAGGAACTGCTAGATTTAATGCGTGATTCCGGCTGTATTGGTGTATTCTTTGGCATAGAATCCTTTGGGACAGAATCGCTAATTGATGCAGGCAAACGCCAAAATAAAGTGGCTGAATACCAAAGTAAAATCAAGAAGCTTCATGACCGAGGTATTGGTGTGATGGCGGGGTTTATTTCGGGTCTCGATGGCGATACTCCAGATAGCATTCGAGATACGGCGAATCAGCTTGAGGAAATTGGTGTTGATGTGCCATTTCTTAGTGTTCTCACCCCCTTTAAGGGAACCCGTGCCTATGCCAAAATGGAAGATCAAGGTCGCCTAATTCCTGGCCTAGGGTGGGAATTTTACAACGGCTATAATGTTGCCTTTCAGCCCGCTAAAATGATGCCCCAAGAGCTACTAAATGCCCATCGTGAACTATGGCGTTTGGCTTTTAGTATAACGATGGTTGTCCGGCGGCTTTTCCGCTCACTCTTTACCCTACGCCTTGGGGCATTCATGTTGTGTGGAATCATGAATCTTTTTTATAGCCTTAAAGTCCTAAGACATAACGAACCGATTTGCTTTAACGGCACAGACAACTATGCAACCATCCGAGACACTATTGCTGGCCCAATTTAGCTGAGCAAGTGCCTGCTTTCCTGGATTTCCAACGGCATGGGTAGTGCAGCTAATACTCGTTGTGGTTGTGAATCGCCCAGGGTAAACCCCGCATGGTATCGGCGACGACAACGGTTCTAAATCTCAGGCACGGGGGCACATCGGCCTTCTCACCCTGAGATCTCGTTGGCCCTGTCTTGCCGTTCCTTCGTTCTTCTGCCATTGTTTAAGCCATTGTTGCGGTTGCCGATGGGGTTAGGGTTTAGGAGTATGATGATGATTTGTGGACGATGCCCGTCGTCGTCCTTATGGTGGCCCTTGAGGAGAGGTTTATGCCCCCTGAAGTCGCCATCGAACCGCAAAACTCCCGTTCCCAACCCTAGCAAATTCCCTTCCCTGTCCTATGGTGAACACTGCCACCCTGCCCACCACTGCCGCTACCCCCGTCCCCCAGGCCATCAAGCACACCATTTCCGTGCTGGTGGAAGATGAGGCCGGAGTCCTCACCCGCATTGCGGGGTTGTTTGCCCGCCGGGGGTTCAATATTGAAAGTCTGGCGGTTGGCCCTGCCGAGAAGTCTGGCGTGTCGCGCATTACCATGGTGGTTCCGGGCGACGAGCAGGTAATTGAACAGTTGACCAAGCAGCTCTACAAACTGGTCAATGTGATCAAGGTCAACGATGTCACCTATACCCCCTGTGTGGAGCGGGAATTGATGCTGCTGAAGGTGAACGCCACCAGCGTCAACCGTTCCGAGGTGATCGAACTGGCTCAGATTTTCCGGGCTAGGGTGGTGGATGTGTCAGAAGACTCCCTCACCCTAGAGGTGGTGGGCGATCCGGGCAAAATGGTGGCCATTGTGCAGGTGCTCAACCGCTTTGGCCTACGCGAAGTGGCCCGCACCGGGAAAATCGCCCTTCCCCGCGAGTCCGGCGTGAATACCGAATACCTCAAGTCTTTGGCTGAAAAAATTTAGTTTGTTATCCCCATCCCCATGACTACCCAAACCACCATTCCCGTTGTTGTCAACGGTGCCTGCGGCAAAATGGGCCGTGAGGTGATCAAAGCCGTGGCCCAGGCCGAAGACATGACCCTGGTGGGGGCCATCGACAAAAAGCCCGATCTGCTGGGCCAAGACATTGGCGAGGTAATCGGCTTTCGGCCCCTGGAAGTGCCCATTATGAACGACCTGGAAGCCACTCTGGTTGCCGCCCAAAGCGAAGGGCAGGCGGTGATGGTGGACTTCACCCACCCCGATACCGTATATGAATCGGTGCGGGCGGCGATTGCCTACGGAGTGCGGCCCGTGGTGGGCACCACGGGGCTAAGTTCCGAGCAAATCCGTGACCTGGCGGAATTTGCCGACAAAGCCAGCACTGGCTGTTTGATCATCCCCAACTTCTCCATTGGCGTAGTGCTGATGCAGCAGGCGGCCCAGCAGGCGGCCCAGTATTTCGACCATGTGGAAATTATCGAACTCCACCACAACCAAAAGGCCGATGCCCCCAGCGGCACCGCCGTGCAAACCGCCCAAATGCTGGCCGAGGCCCAAAAGTCCTTTAATGCCTCCCTGGTGAAGGAAACCGAAACCCTACCCGGATCCAGGGGCGGATCGACCCCAGAGGGTATCCACATCCACAGCGTGCGCCTGCCGGGACTGATTGCCCACCAGGAAATCCTGTTTGGGGCACCGGGCCAACTCTACACCCTCCGCCACGACACCAGCGACCGAGCCAGCTTTATGCCGGGGGTGCTGCTCTGCGTGCGTCGGGTAATGGCGCTCAAGTCCCTAATCTACGGCATGGACAAGATCCTCTAGGCACAGGCAACCCAATATTCTGCGACCAGGCGTCTCGCCTGCAACAACAAGTCTGAGACTGGCACGATGGCAGACCACCCTAGGCCGCAAATAGCCCGTCGATCTGTCCTTGGCAACCACCCGCCAGATCCACTTCCGGTTCGCTACCCCATGGTGATCATCGGCGCACCGTAGAGGCCCAGGGCTACGGTGGGCACCTCTCCTTGGGGGCCAACCCGGTGGCTACTGTGGCGGGTAAAGGCCAACACATCACCGGGGTTGAGCAGAAGGTCTTGCCGGGGTTCGAGGGCCTGGGGCGACTGGGCCTGGGGGCTGTGGTGCCAGAGTTCATGGCAGTCTTGACCGCTGACGAGGGCCAGAATGCCCCAGGTATCGTGGGTTTGCAACTTGGCTTGATAGCCCGGTCGCCAACACACCATATGCAGGGTGAGGGGAAAGTCCTGTTCTTGGTAGAGACTATGGGTAGCCCAACCCTGGTCTGGGTGGGGCAGTTGGTAGGTGGTTCGCAGCCAATAGGAACTGGTCAACAACTTGCGCACCAAAGGCGTGATCGCCTCCAATCGGCTGATGTCGTCGTGGAAGGTGGCCAGGATGTCTTCTAGATCCGTTAAAAAACGGTAGAGGCGGTAGTATTGCCCCGGTTCTGAGACATGGGGATGACCAAAGGGATGGTATTGGCCGTCATCGGTGACTAACCAGTTGTGGTTCATAGGGTGGGCGACAAAAATAGATAAGTGGATTTGAATGGATTTCTGGGCGGATCTCTGGACGGATTTCTGGACGGTTATGTCTACCTTAACCAATGGTCGTGGTGGTTATAGCGACCTTAACCAATGGCAACAGTGAGGGTTCACCCTAAGTCTGGTGGGATCCCAGTATCAGCGGGCGAGGGGATCTTGCCCCTACGGCCTATCGGGCTCGGAATCGGGGCTTTCCCGTTCGGATTGGGGGGATAGAGCGTTCCCTAGGGTTGACAACGTTGTCTAGGATGTTGGGCAAACCTTGGGTTAGGGGTTGGGGTCGAGGCGAATGAGGCGACCGTTGGGGGCATCGGTGAGGACGTAGAGGAGGCCATCTGGGCCTTGGCGCACATCCCGCACCCGCTGGCCGATGGGGATGCGGGCCTCATTGACCAATTGCCCCTGATCGTCCAATTCCAGACGCAGCAACGCTTGGGCCACCAAGCCACCTGCGAACAACTGCCCCTGCCACTGGGGATAGCGGTCGCCGCGATACACCGCCAACCCCGACGGCGCAATGGCGGGCGTCCAGTATAGAATCGGGTCTACCAAGCCAGGGCGAGACACCGCATCGGAGATGGGGCCACCAGAATATTCTTCGCTGTAGGTGACCAGGGGCCAGCCGTAGTTTGCCCCCGCTTTGAGCCGATTCAGTTCGTCGCCCCCCCGCGAGCCATGTTCCGTAGACCAGATCTGCCCCGTAGCGGCATCCAGGGCCAAGGCTTGGATATTGCGGTGGCCGTAGCTCCAGATTGCCGGGTCGGTGTCGGCCTCGCCTACAAAGGGATTGTCACTGGGGATGGTTCCATCGTCCTTCAGCCGCACAATGGAGCCTAGGTGGCTCTGGCGATTTTGGGCCTGGTGCCGAATCAACTCCCCATCCAGCCGCAGAGGCGGGTTGCCGCCATCCCCCACCGCCACCAGCAGGGTGCCATCGGGCAACCACAGCAGCCGTGAGCCAAAGTGTTGCCCCTGGGGTTTGTCGCGGTTGGTTTCAAAGATCACCGTCCAGTCCACGAACCCCTGATCCTCTAGTCTGGCCCGTGCCACCCGTAGCCGATTCGCCGCAGCGGTGCCGTGGGCATAGGCCAAATAAACCCAGCGATTGTCCTCAAATTGAGGGTGCAGAGCAATGTCCAACAGCCCGCCCTGGCGCTCAGCCAATACCGGAGCCACTCCCGCCAACGGCTCTGGATCCAGCACCCCATCCCGCACCCGCCGCACTCGGCCCGGACGCTCGGTAATCAGCATCGTGCCATCGGGCAACCAGGCCATGCCCCAGGGGTGTTCTAGCCCCTCCAGCACCGTCACCACCTGCACCGACGAATCCACCGGAGCATCGGGATTGGCCGCCACGGTTATCGGTGTAACGGCCCTCGTTTCCGTATTCCCTACCTCACCGTTCGCCCCCACCGAGGCATTATCCGTGTTCGTCGAATCTGTGGTCGCTGAATGGGTGGCGGTCGAATCCATAACCGCCTTCCCACCGTTCGGCTCCGGCGCAGCACACCCCATCAGCACCAGCACCACCGCCAGAGATCTCACTGTCCACCCCTGACCTACCATACGCCTCCCCCAATTCCTAATCACGAATAACGAACAACTAACCCCCATTACCGCACTATCATCACTCGCACCACCTCTCCCGCTGGTAAGAGTTCCGTCCCTACGGGAATCACCACCAGGGCATTGGCCCCCGCTAGATTGACCAAATTGCCGGAACTGTGGCTCCCTCCAGCCAGGGCGAAGTCGTAACGGCTAGGGTTTGCGGAATTTGGAGACAGACGCCCCCAGAGGTAGATTTCCCTGGGGCCACCGCCCTTGAGGGGGTGCTGGGTCACGGCTTCCACAAACTGGGGAGACCAGCCCTCCCTTAGTCCCGACAATTTCCGTAGGGCAGGTTCCACAAAGCGCCAAAAGCTGACCAGGGCAGACGCAGGATTTCCCGGTAAGCCAAAGTACAGGATGGGGGAATGCTGGGCATTCACCGAGGGAAACGTCGCCACGGTCAAGGGCTTACCCGGTCGAACGGCTACGGATCGGATACGGAGCGTAGCCCCCAGGTCGGCCAGGATGCGATCTACATAGTCAAAATCCCCCACGGAAACGCCGCCGGAGGAGAGGATCACATCCGCCTGGGCCAGGGCTGACTGAATCGCCGCTGCTAGGGCTTTGGGCTGGTCGGGCACAATGCCGAGGGGAATAGCTTCGGCCCCCGCCGCTTGCACCAAGGCCGCTAGGGCGTACTGGTTAGAGTCCACAATTTGTCCCGCCTGGAGGGGCGTTTCTGGGTTCACCAACTCATCCCCAGTGGAGAGAATCGCCACCCGCAGCCGTCGAAACACAGGCACATTCACGCATTGCGCCGCCGCCAACACCGCCAATTCTGGCCCGCCCAACCGGGTTCCCACCGCCATCAGGGGTTGACCTGCCTGGTAAAAACTGCCGCGATGGCGTACAAACTGACCGGGCTGGGGCGCGTCTAAAATCAGCACCCGGTTGTCCTGAAGCTGGGTATTTTCCTGCATCACCACCGTATCCGCCCCGGTGGGCATCATCGATCCGGTGAGGATGCGGGCCGCTTGCCCTGGGGCCACGGGCTGGGTGGGGGGCTTTCCGGCGGGGATGGTTTCGGTGAGGGTCAGGGCCACGGGGTGATCGGCGCTGGCCTGAGCGACATCCGCGTACCGCACCGCATAGCCATCCATGGCCGAATTGTCCCAGTGGGGCATATCCAAGGCTCCGGTGACGGGCTGAGCCAAAATTCGCCCTGCTGCGGCCCCCAAGGCCACCGCTTCCAGGGCATCCGACCCATCAAGGGGGGTGATCAGAGATAAGATTAAAGCCTCCGCCTCTGCCGCTGGCACCATGGGCCTGTCCTGGGTTAACGCTACGTTTTGAGCCTACCCCTCCAGGCTAACCACAGCAAGCCAGAGGCAGAGACGCCGGGGCACAGACCTATTCTATGATTTCGTGATTTCTATTCTGGGATTGCTGATTCTATCGTCGCGGCAGGGCTAGGCCGACAGCCAAAGCCGGACTAAAAATGCCGTAGCATTCACCACCAAGGCCACCGTCGCCGAAATCAACAGGGCAAAGGCCAACTGCACCACCCAGCGCATCCCCTGCTCGTAGTTGTCTAGACGCTGATTAAACCGCCCCAGGTCATCGGTCAGCTTATCAACCGCTTTCGCGTTGCGATCAATCGCTTCCGCGTTGCGATCAATCGCTTCCGCGTTGCGATCAATGGCCGCTGCACTGTGCTGCACCGTCTGCATGGTTTGCTCGATCAGGGCTTCGATGCGGTCTAAGCGATTGTCACTGGTGGTCATAGGCTTAAGTTAGGTTAGGTTAGGTTAGTTTCGGGGGCGGGTGAGCAAGCAACTGAAGCCCAAGGCCACGGATCCGGCCAGGGTTGCCGCTGTGGAGGCATCGCTACCGAAGGTGAGCAAACCTCCGTAGAGTAAGACCCCCAGGCTGGCGATTTGCCCTACGGGGGTGGCCAAAATGTCTAGAAACGCTAGCAATTCCTCAAGGAATCGCAAAAGCTGAAGCAATCGGGCTAGAAGCGCCATAGTCGTTCGTCAGCGAGATAAAACAGCATTGCCCTACCCCGTTGTTTTAGGTAGTCTGACGTCAGCTTTGACCTTGGTCGGGGTGGTGAGTATTTTAACTTACTCCTAGCCAACGGTGGGGCTCTGTGCCCCCAGCTACACCTCGCCCTCAGTTCCAAAGGATTGCGACAATCAGATTGCGGCAATCCGTCCGGCAATGCCACGACCTAGGACAACCCTAACGGGCTTTGCGGCGGCGGTAGGCGGCCATATCAATCACATTGTCGGGGAGGCGCTGGGGCAATGCTTGCACCTCCGCCGAAGCCACAGCGGGGGCGACGGGGACTAAGGGCGGCAGAGCCAGGGCCGATCCTCCCACAGCAGCGGCGGGGGCCACCGAGGAAAGGTCAGGAATGAACAACTGGGAAAAGCGGACGTTAATCGCGGTGTCTGGGCTCCAATTTTGCTGCCGCACCCAGCATTGGTCGTATTCGCAGCAAACGACGTAGAAATCTGGAACGTGGGCATCTTGGCCTTTTAGGCGAACCCGTGCCCCTGGGCGAAGAGTTAAGGAAGCCATCACGCTAAACCTAAGCTAGGTGAATTATCATCCTGCTTAAAGTAGTATATTTGAACTGTGTTTGTAAAGGAGCTTATGAATTATAGAAGTATCCTACGCTATTAGCCCAGTCGATGGTGTAGCCCTACACTTAGCTTTAAGGTTTTAGCAAAAAAATGTATTTTGACGGAAAAACCTCTATGACTAGGGTCAATGCGATAGATACAGTCCAGGGCATCCGTTCCCCAAACGACCTTGAGGTCATCGGCTTCCCGCCAGGAGATGGACTATCGTCGTTGGCCTTGGCATGTTTAGCTCAGCGGCGGGCGGGGTTGTCTCAGCGGTTCCCAAATCCCGTGGTGCTATGGGCCGGAACGCCTCCATCGCGAAACTTTCCGGCCAATACCTACCCCTTTCGGGCCAGCAGCCATTTCCTCTACTTTGCCGGACGACCCCTGCCCGGTGCGGCCTTAGTGCTGGAGTCGGGCGAGGCCACCTTGTTTATGGATGAACCCGGCCCCGGTGCGGCCCTGTGGCATGGCCCCACCCCTAGCCCAGCGGCCCAGGCCGAGGCCATCGGTGCCCAAGCGGTGTATCCCCTGGCGGAACTACCCCAGCGGGCGGTAGACGCCGTCGCCTTACCCGCCGATCTCACCCAGGCTACCGCTCAGGAAATAGCCCTGGTGCAAGCTATCGTAGATCTGCGGTTGAGCCACGACGACTGGGCCTTGGCGGAAATGCGTTTCGCCGCCCAGGTTTCGGTGCAAGCCCATCGGGCCGGAATGATGGCCACCCGCCCAGCCACCACCGAAGCCGAGGTTCGCGCCGCCATCGAGCAGGTGATGATGGCCCACCAGTGCCCCTGCGCCTACACCAGTATCGTCACCACCCACGGTGAGGTGCTGCATAACGATCAGTATCACCACCCCCTGCAACCGGGGGATTTGCTGTTGGTGGATGCCGGGGCCGAAACCCCCCAGGGCTGGTCGGCGGATATCACCCGCACCTGGCCTGTGTCGGGACAATTTTTGCCCCCCCAGCGGGAGGTCTATGACGTAGTGCTGGCGGCCCACGATGCCTGCATTGCGGCGGCCAAGCCGGGGGTGGAATACCGAGATCTCCACCTGCTGGCCTGCCGTACCCTGGCGGTGGGGCTGGTGGATTTGGGCATTTTGCGGGGTCAGCCCGATGATTTGGTAGAGCGCGATGTCCATGCGCTGTTTTTCCCCCATGGGGTGGGGCACCTGCTGGGGCTGGATGTGCATGACATGGAGGATCTGGGTGATAGGGCGGGCTATGCACTGGGTCGTCAGCGCAGCCAACGCTTTGGCCTAGGTTTTCTCCGGTTGGATCGGCCCCTCGCCCCCCGCATGGTGGTCACTATCGAACCAGGGTTTTATCAAGTGCCCGGTATTCTAGAGCCCACCCGTCAGTCTGGCCAATACGATGACGCCGTGAACTGGGAACGGCTGGAGGATTTTGCCAGCGTGCGCGGCATCCGCATCGAAGATGACGTGCTGATCACCGAGGAGGGTAGCGACGTTCTCACCGCTGCCCTGCCCACCACCGCCGATACCCTAGAAACCTTGGTGCGGGGGTAAGCTCAGGGGGCAGGATACTTACACCCCAGGTCGCCATATCGGGGATTGCCCTCAGCCCCAAGCTCTAGGCCGTAAGATAGGGGCGTGGTGGTTGAGCAAACGGGTAGCGGAAACTCTATGCAAGTCCCTCTGGTGTCTGCGTCTCGATTGGCCCGACAGCGGGAAATTGTGGAAATTGTGCTCGGCCACGGCTGGGACTATATGCGGCGGCTGTTGATGGGGGGCAAAACCGACGAGCCGGATATCCCGCCCCCGGAGGTCTTAGTCAATATCCTCACCGAATTGGGGCCTGTCTATGTGAAGCTGGGCCAGTTGCTCAGCACCCGCCCCGACCTGTTGCCCCCCCGCTACATCGAAGCCCTCAGCAGTTTGCAAAGCACCGTCCCCGCCGTCAGCGCATCGGAGGCCGAACGCCAAATTCGCGCCGCCCTGCCCCGCCCGCCAGAGGAAATCTTTACCGAGATTAACTACCGCGCCATTGCCGCCGGATCCATCGCCCAAACCCACCGTGCCCAGCTTAAGGATGGCCGCATCGTCGCCCTCAAGGTGCAGCGTCCCGGCATCGAACGCCAGGTAGATCAGGACATGGCCCTGATTCGCGATGTGGCGCGGCTGATGTCGGCCACCCAGTTCGGCCAGCGCTACAACGTGGTGGGCTTAGCCGAAGAATTTGCCGATGCCCTCAACGCCGAACTCGATTTCCTCACCGAGGCCCACTACACCGACCAACTGCGCCGCAACCTCTCCCAAAGCAGTTGGTACGACCCCAAACGCCTAGTGATCCCCGACATTGTGTGGGAACTCACCAATGCGCGGCTGATGGTGATGACCTGGCTGGAGGGAGTGCCGCTGCTGAAGGCCGACTTGCCTGTGGAACAGCGGGGACAGGTGACGACGCTGCTGTTTCGCACCTTCTTTCAGCAGTACTTCGTCGATGGCTTCTTCCATGCCGACCCCCACCCCGGCAACATGTTCTACCTGCAAGATGGCCGCGTCGCCCTGCTCGATTGCGGCATGATGGGCCACCTCGATCCCCGCACCCGATCTACCCTAACGGAGATGGTGCTGGCCATTGCCAGTTGCGATGCCCAGCGCTGCGCCCAGCTCACCCTGCAACTGGCGGAACCCCTCCAGCCCGTCAACCTGGCCCGATTAGAAAGCGACTACACCCGCCTGCTGGGGCGCTACTACGGCCTGAGTTTGGAGCAATTCAGTACCGCCGTGGTGTTTGGCGAAATTTTGGAAGCAGGCATCAGCAACCACCTACGCTGGCCCGCCAATGTGGGCCTATTTACCAAATCCCTAGCCAACCTAGAGGGAGCCTCCCGCCAGTTCAACCCTGGGGTGAACCTGATCGACGAAGTACGGCCCCTGATGGTGGATTTGTTTCGCCATCAACTGGTGGGCGACGATCCCCTGCAAGCTATCCTGCGTACCGGGCTAGAGTTTCGCAACCTGTCCCTCAGTTCCCCCCGGCAGTTCGGCTTTTTGCTGGATCGGCTCAGCTCCGAACAGCTTCAGTGGAATCTTAAAATCCAAGGTCTCGACGACCTGCGCCGCAGCATTGACGATGCCGCCAACCGCCGTTCCTTCAGCACCGTCGTCGCCGCCCTGATCATTGGGGCCGCCATTGTCTCCACCGGACGCCAATCCTCCCAGGTGCAACTGCTCACCATCGCTCTGTTCATCGCCGCCAGTTTGTTGGGGCTGTGGCTGGTCTACAGCATTTGGCGGTCTGGACGCTTACGTTAGCCCTGCATTCTACTCAATTAGTCTGGTTTACCCCCAGTATCAGCGGGCGAGGAGACCGTGCCCCTACGGTTTGGCGGGCTAGAAATCGGAGAATCCCAACTCGGATTTGGCCTTCCCCTGGGGCGGTCTCTCCTACAACTGCCGCTCCACCTGCACCATGCGCTGGTAAGAAAGCCAGCCCGTGCCCACCATGGCCACGGCAAAAATCCCCAGAAACCAGACATGTTCGCCCACTTCGGCCAGGGTGTTCCCTTCGGCGGCAATACCCACCATGGCCTCAATCATGTGAAAAATCGGGTTAAACCGGGTGAGATTGATCAGGGATTCTGGGAAAAAGTCTGTGGGCATGAAGGCTCCGCCCAAAATCATCAGCGGAATGCCAAAGGCAGCTACCAGAGAGTTCACGTCCTCGGTGCGGCGGGCCAACTGGGTACCCAACACAAAGCCCACCCCCACGTAGGCGGCCATGCTCAGCAGCACAATCAGCAGCCCAGCGGCGATGGAACCCTCAAAGGTGGCCCCCTGGGAGAAGGCAATACCGTACATCAGCACCGTTTGGCCTAGGCCGATCACCACGTAGGCCAAGCAAATCCCCAAAAAATAGGACACGCCGCTGAGGGGCGACAAAAACAGCCGCTTCAGGGTGTGTTGCTCCCGCTCGGAAACCACCGTGGCCAAGCTGCCCCCCAACCCGCTAAAAAACAGCGCCGCCCCCACCAAGGTAGACGGAGCCGCCAGGGTATACGCATCCGCCAGGGGAATTTGCACCCGTTCCTCCAGGATCAGGCTGTTGAGGATCAGCAGCAGCACCGGAAAAATCGCCCAAAAAATTAGGCTGCGCTTACGGCACCACAGCTCCGCCAAAATCCGCTGGGCGACGGCGATGGTCTCTCGCAGGTATTTCATGGATTCTTATAGACTGTAAAGGCAACTTAATACTACAGTCTTAAGAGGTTTCATCGGGGTCGGGCCGCATCGTCTGAATCGGCTGAGTCTAAGGCCGTTTCTGTCGAAACTGTCCACTCCCCCTCCTCTGGCCGGGAGGGTTGTGATACCGTTTGCCAAAAACTGCCGCTCTCCACACACCTCGCAGGAGTCTTTCCTGGGGGCTGAGTTTCATGTAAGCCAAAGCACACGTCTAATGAGTGAATCCCTTGAGGGGCTGTTTGCCCAAACCCTCGCCCGTCGTAACGTCCTCAAGCTCTTTGGAGTGGGGGGCATTGCGGCGCTGTTGAGCTATTCTCGTCTGAGCAAGCCTCAGCCCATCGTGTTCCAGCAGGATCGGCTGGAATTGCCGCTTCAGGTGGGGCGGGATTTAAAAGCCGTGGTGATTGGCGGTGGCTTGGCCGGATTGGCTGCCGCTTACGAACTCAGCCAGCGGGGCGTAGCGGTAACGTTGATTGAGCGATCCCCCCAGTTGGGCGGCAAAATCGCCAGTTGGCCGATCCAGGTGGGCGACGACCACTTCATGATGGAGCACGGCTTCCACGGCTTTTTCCCCCAGTATTACAACCTGTTCAGCTTGGTGAATGATCTGAACATTCGCCAGAATTTCAAATCCCTGGACTACTATTCCCTGGTCTATAAAGAGGGCTATGCGCCGGAGGTGTTTCGGCCCAGCAACTCGGCTTTTCCGTGGAATATCGTGGATTTGGCCATTTCCTCCTCCAATCGTCTCAAGTGGGGCATCAACCTCACCCACATGAAGCACCTGGAGGTGTTTCGGGAAATTACGGGCTTTCGCAACCCCCAGAGCTATAACCGTCTTGACCATCTTTCCATGGCGGAATGGGTCGGTGACGACTTCCCCAAGGGGCTGTATGACCTGTATTTCCTGCCCTTTGCCAAGTCCAGCCTGAACGCGCCGGATGTGCTCAGCGCTGGGGAACTGATGCAGTTCTTCCACTTCTATTTCTTTGGTAATCCAGAGGGACTGGCCTTCAACGGCACCTGTCAGGATATGGGCCGTTCCCTGGTTGATCCCATGGTGGAGGCGATCAAGGCCAACGGCGGCGAAGTGCTGACCGGGACGACCGTTAGCCAGGTGCGCTGGGAGGAGGGCAAAATTACCGGAATGTCCTACCAAAAGGGCAGCGTAGCCACTAACCCCGTGCCCTTCTGGGTGGAACGCAATCCCTTGCTCAGCAACGACACCCTGGAGTACTTCGGCGCAGGCGACCAGGTCTACTCCCTCGCACCGGGGGCCAAAACCGCCCTCTCCCTCACCTGCACCCACCAGGGCTGTAGCGTGCAGCGCCAGGTAGACACCACCAAAGACGGCTACCTCTGCCCCTGCCACGGTGCCGCCTACGCCAGCGATGGGGAAGTTCTGTCTGGCCCTGCCCAGGACAATCTCACAGCCTTCAAAGTGCTGCAACGGGAGGGAGACCGCATCCAACTGATCGCCGCCAATGCCGAATCCGGCGGCAACCCCAGCCACGATCTCACCGCCGACTACTACATCATGGCGGCGGATATTCCCGGCATCAAGGCTCTCTTTGCCCTGGCGGAGGGTACCGTGGAACCCGTCCTGGCCCAGCAGGTAGACGAACTCCAGGTCGCCGATCCCTTTGCGGTCGGGCGCTTCTGGCTAGATCGCGACTTCCCCTGGGAGCATAGCTGGTTTACCTCCCTCTCCGGCTATCGCCTCACCGACAGCATCACCCTCTACCATCGCATCCAGGAAGACTACATCAACTGGGCCGAACGCACCGGGGGCAGCGTCGTCGAACTCCACGCCTATTGCTACAAGGAAAAGGAATTCCCCACCCAGGCGGATATTTTGGATACCTTCGAGGCAGAACTCTACGAGATCGTACCCGAACTCAAAGGGGCTACCATTCTCCATCGGCAACTGGTGAACCAAAAGAACTTTGCCGGATTCCCGCCAGGAAGTTTTGCCAACCGTCCCCAAACCGCCACCACCGCCGATAACCTCCTCTTCGCAGGCGACTGGGTGCGGATGCCCTTCCCCTGCGGCCTGATGGAACGGGCGGTCAGCAGCGGTCTCCTTGCCGCCAATACCATCCTCCAGCGGGAAGGGGCCAAACGCCGCCCCATCCTCACTGTCAATCCAGAGGGGGTGCTGAAGATTTAAGATGTGCGGTACACCCGAAGTTGGGGAATCACCACATAGTGATCCTCCACAGTTTAGTAGCTAGGCGCAATTAAAGATAAAACGTTCCAGCGGGTAATCTCCGGCTTTGCTGCGCCTTTCCATGCCCTCAATGACGGTCATGGCGAGATCATATTCGTTGTCGAACATCTGGCCCGCAATCTCATGACACTTCAACTGCCGCCATTGGGTTTCAATCGGATACCCTTTGGGAAGCAAGCTACCTTTCGGAACAATAGGGCGGTAGGAAGAAGATGAACAAGCCTTGTTCCTGCCACCGAGGCCACTGTTGCTGCACCAGACGACTGGTGTGAAGCGAACCGTTATCCTGCACAACCACGGTCATGCGTCCCGTCTCCGACGACCATGGCGGGTCGGCGTTTGTGACCTCTGTTTCCGCTCGCCGATGGGATGATAGCTATCGCTGACCGGACTCCAGAGACAGAAGCCTGCTTCATCCAGGTATTGGATATCCGCCAAACCCTCCTCAGCCGCCAGCACCAGGGTCTCTAGGTCGGCCTGCTGACGCGCTTGCTGGACGGGGTCTTGCTTCCGTTTACGGCTGTGTCGAGTTCGTTTCCACCGATATCTTTTTGTTTGAGCAATCGGCGCAGTCGGTCACGGCTCAAGTCCACCAAACGCTCCTGGTTCAGCTTTTCAGCCAGTTGTCCGCTGGTGTAGGTGCGGGGGTCGTGATCTAAACATTCGGGCAAATACGCTAGGTCTGAGGGCTGCCCTTTCGGCTTCGCACCTCCCTGAAAAAGCGCCAAGAAGCCGGGAGAAAATTCACCGTTGACTGTGAATTGAGCGATCAAGAGGTTCCCATCGGCATCCTGCTCGATGGCTTTGACCTTCGGGCCATCCTAGACCGAGTTCCCGACAAAAAAGGCTCAGAACCGACCCCGCCCGATCCGATTGATAACCGCACCCACCTTGTCCTCGTCCAACGCTTATCCGACCTGCCCGATCCTCAATTTGAACAGGTTCTATTTGGGCTCAAACCATCCACTGGCCTCATTTCCTCAGAGGCTCAGGGGAAACGTGCCGTTGACCTCCTGACCTGGCTGGAAGGGCCGACGGGCAAGGGCTATCCGGCGTTGCTGGAGGTGTTGACGGATCTCGGTATACCCCGGCCTTGACCTACACCAACGCCAATCCCCATTAGCCATCCCCCCAAGAGCCAACCGCTACAAAACCTCAATCAGAACCATAGGGTGCATTCGTGGCACCGTCATGCTGGCAAACCTACGCTAAATCTCCTGGGCCGCAATGCACCCCTCCCTCTGTCACCTTTAACTGCGGAAAAGGCGACTGTAGAGGGCTTCGTGCTGCATACTGGCCAGGGATGCCCCCCACCCCCCAAGGGCAAGATGATCGGGGTTGACCGTAGCGCTTTGGGTAGCGGCCATCGCCAGGGCGGGGGTGAGGTCGAGTAGCATTTGTTGACCTTGGGTTTGGCCCAGGGGCACCAGTTTCACCGCAGCGGTGATCAAATTAGTGGCCCAACCCTGAAGGTAGCCCAGCACCGCCGCCGAGGCCGGGATCTCCCAATGGGCAGCGAGGACAGCAAACCCGACGGCAAAGTTGCAGGGTTGGCCGAGGGAGATGAGGGTAGCCGTCAGTTCTGGGTGGAGGTCATTGGCGAGGCGCACCAGCGCACGTCCAGTGGCCCAGCTTTGGTTACGGCTTTCTTCGCTGTCGCGTAGGGCCGAGAGCCAGCGGTTATCCTCGGCAATCTGTGACCATTGCCCTCCCTGGGCTAAGCCATAAACGCGATGAAGGTAGGCCGCTTCTATCCGCACCAATCCTAGGGCCAACTCCTGCTCCAGCCATTGCAGCACCGCTTCAGGGGTGGCCATGCCCTGCAAAATCAAGGCTTCTAGCCCTTCGGAATAGCTGTAGGCTCCCACGGGCAGGGCGGGATTGGCCAACTGCAATAGGCGCAGCAGGGCGACGGGAGATTCTGGTTTAGCGTCCATGGGGATGATCGTGGGAATGGGGGGTGGTCACCTGTGGCTTGGGGGTGGCGTGGGATCCGTGTGAGTCGTGCGAGTGACTGCTGGAGACATGGCCCCCGTGGTAAGCTCCGGCCTCTGGCTCGAAGGGCAGCACGAGGGATTCGACGGTCAGCCCGCCTAGTTGCAACAGCATGGCCTCTAGAACAGCATCGGGCTCTAGCATGAGGCTACCGGGGGTGATTTCGAGGGGAACATGGCGGTTACCCAAGTGGTAGGCGGCGCGGGTTAGGGCCAGGGGCGACTCTGCTGTCACCCTTAACACGGGTTCCGATTTGGCCACTACGCGCACCCGCAGACCGTCGGGGCTGGCAAGCAAGGTATTCCCCCGCACTAGGCTACCGCGAGGCAAGTTCAGTTGGATGGGGGTGCCATCGGTGGCCACAAAGCGATGGCGGGATCGGGTGCGGTCATGGGCGGTGAGGGCCAACTCAGCCACCACCGTCGCCATCGGATCCGCAGGTAAAATGTGAGTCACCGTCAGCACCGATCTACCCATCCTGGGCACCGAGCCCCTAAGACCTTCTCCGTTTTACCACGAGGCACCAGGGCCAAGGCACTCTTCCCAGGGCCAATCTTTGTGAAGGAAGGTCATCCCTATGCCTTCACTCCATCGGCCCCAAGGGATCCGTCGATCCTAGGGCAGTGCCGCAACGTTTGCAAAATCGGGCATCGTCGTCATGACTCGTCCAACCGCAACCCGGACAGGGATGATGGCGAGATTTGGTCACCTTAGCCCACTGTCGAATCAGGCGGCTCACTTGGGTCGGAATCAGCGCAACTCCGGTCAAAATCATGGCCACCGTTAGCCCTCGGCCTGCCTCGGAAATGGGGGTAACATCGCCATAGCCCACAGTGGTCATGGTGACGACCGCAAAATAAAGGGCGTCCACAAAGGTGTTAAAACTACCTGGGTTGCGGGGATGTTCGACCTGAAAAATGAGGCCAGAGTAGATAAAAATAATGGCTGCTAGGGTAAACAAAATTCGCAGAAGAATCAGGCTCTCGGCACTGGTAACTTGGCCAAACCAGAGGCGATCATTGAAAATTCGCACCAGCCGCAGGATGCGCAATGACCGAAAGAATCGCAAAAAGCGAATATCAAAGACCCCAATCCAGGAGGGCAAAATGGCCGCTAAATCCAGCAAGCCGTAAAGGCTGAAGGCATAGCGCCAGGGATTAGGAGCCACCCATAATCGCAGGCCATATTCCAGAGAGAAGGCCAGCACAATCAGCCAATCCAAAATGTTCAACCAGGCATCCAGGTCGGGCGAAATCGGATAGGTTTTAATGACAAAAATGGCAGCAGATAGAAAAATCAACCCCACAATTGCGCTATTGAGGATCTGCCCCGCCAGGGTGTCGGTGGTTTCCAGGTGACAGCGCAGGCGATCTCGGCGACTGCTAGGGGGGGACAAGGTAGAAGTTGAGTCGGCCATGACGTCATCCCAGACCGAAGGCTATCAACTTGGGTGTCATACGCCCGGACGTTGTACTCGGACGTTGCGCTCGGACGTTGTACACCCGGATTTTGGATCCACGGACTACCTAGCCCAGCATTCGCAGCAAGCCCTGTTGCCCCACCAAGATTTCCCGCAGCAGAGTGATGATGCCGACCCAAATGACCGGGGAAATATCGACGCCGCCGATGGGAGGCACCAGCTTACGCACGGGAGCCAGGAGCGGTTCGGTGGGCCGCACAACGAGGGCAACGGGCAGCTTGGTGAGGTCAACCTGGGGATACCAGGTGAGCACAATGCGGAAGATAAACAACAGGGTCATCAGGGCCAGCAAGAGCCCCACACCCCAATTCAACACTGCGGACATAGCCATAGTCACACCTGAACATTTAGACCATTATCCCCATTCTAAAGCTTTGTAAACACGGCATTATCCTCCCCCAACCCCAGAAACCCTAGGGATTTGACCGTTTGAGGCCGCATCCTAGACGGGCCGTTGTGTTCACGGTGTTAAGTTGATCCATAATATTGATTAACAATTTGTCGAAATCGTTATCAGGACAAACCCCTATGACACCTTCCCTCGCCAATTTTCTCCTCAGCATTCTGGCTGGAGCGTTGATCGTCGTCATCCCCGCCACCATTGCTCTGCTCTTCCTCAGCCAGCGGGATAAAATTCAGCGTCAGTAGTCGTTGCATTGTTCTAGGGCTAGCAGTGCAGAGGGTCGGTGACACAGTTACCGACCCTTCTTAGGTTTGAAGCGCCGAACCAATCCTCTGAGTCTGTATCCCCCTGCCCCCTAGCCTCCATAGAATCGTCGGAAGTCCGTTAGAATTGGTGAGGCTGCTGCTGGGGTTGCCTAGTGGCTACCATTGCCCTCGCCGCTCTATCTGGCTCCCTACGGATCCGGTTTTATCCATCCCTGGTATGCGCTCTGGCCCTTGGGGAACTCCTAGCCTTAGCGTTGCCATCCTATCGAGGAATCCGCTGTGAATTTTGGTACTCCCGTTCCCCTGCTGCTTGGTATTTTTTTGGTTCTCAGCGCCGTTGCGCTGTTTTTTTTAGAACGCTTTAGGCCGGGATATGGGCGTGATGCAGATCGGGTCTACGCCGTTCTGATGCTGATTTCTGGGGTGTTCCTGCTGGGGCATCTCACCATGGAGCTGATTCCTTCCTTCCAGCAAATGATCATGGTGGGGATGCTGACCGCCCTACTGATTCAAAATATCAACGCCCGCGAACCCTACCAGGGTCGTCCTACCCCCCAGGGGGATGGTCGGGATGGCTATGGCGGTGGTGGCTATCGGCCTCCATCTCGCCCCAGTCGCCCGATCTATGGTGAAGACAGCCGCGCCAATCTGCGGGCAGAACTGGATCGACGGGACTACGGGTTGGAAGATCCCTACGCTCGGCCTCGGCCCATGCTGGGGGGGCGTGATGAAGGCGGACGACCCTATTCTCAGCCCTCTGGGTATTCCCAAGATCCCTATTCCTCCCGCTACGACGACCGGGGTGGTCGGCCCCCGGCTCAGCGTCCCGATGGCGGTGGCGGGCAACCTGGGGACTGGCCCAACGACCGACCGGAGGAACGACCGGATCAGTCGGGCTATCCCGATGAATCGTCTGGCCCCATTTATTCCGAAGGATCCACCTACAGCAGCGCCCCCCGTGCCGATGAACGCCTGCGCCGCCGTCGCCCCAAAACCCGCAGCGACTACCAAGATCGCTACCGGATGGATTCTGGCAACCCTCCCCGGCCCGACTATCGGCCCGGTGGTCCCTCGGACGGATGGAGTTAGGGCCAAGGGTAGTTCTGTTTTGCCCTTTTCCCTAGGACTGGGAGCCATTGCCGGAACGGTGCTGTGGCCCTTGGGGGCTAGCAAGCCAATAAGGTCCCGTTCAGATCGGGGATCGTGGAGTCACGCGGACGGTGTCAGCTAGCTTAGCAAGTTTTGTATTCATGACATGGGCACCCTGGGTTAATCTACCCTTAGGATGCCCATGCCATTGCTTATCTAGACAACCGTGAAATCCAGAACGGACTAAATCTAGATCCTCGAGCCAGACTTAGAGTCATCCAATGAATAAAGCGTCCCGTCTTGGCCCTCATCCCCCAACTCCTTCTCCCTGAGGGGGAAGGGGAGCCAGATTCAGAACCCCTCTTCCTCAGGGAGAGGGGCAGGGGTGAGGGCCAAGAGCAATGGCAAAGGGATCGTTATTTTCATGGAGGACTCTTAGCGGCTAATGGCTGTGGATGTCTATTAAGGCTAGGATTTCCAGGCTCAGGGTATCCAATTCCCGCAGCAGATTGACAACTTCCCGTTGCATTTCTTGGGTAGCTTCTCTGGCGGTCTCTATTGAGTAGTCGCCACAAAACGAAGGACGATATAAATGCATTTCTAGAGACGACGTCAACCCTATCATGGCTAATAAAAAGTCCCGTCGAGTAACCAGGGCATCATCATCTCGCTCAATAACGGGTGCGGATGCCCTGACTGCCTGACACATCTTTATGCCGCCTCCCAGGGGGGCAATTGACATCGTATGGACTGGATCCTAGAGAACCAGATGCGGTCATAGTACTGGTCTTCGGCGTTTTTAGAGGCAAAGCAGGGTTCAGGGTCAACGGTGAGCAGGGGGATGGGTTGGAGCAACGGACGCCCTTTGTTGACGGCACCCTTGAGCCAGCGGAGG
>NZ_JACJRS010000030.1 GCF_014697375.1 Phormidium sp. FACHB-1136 | reverse complement strand
ATCATGTGGAAGGGGTGCATCAGGATGTTGTGCTCAGCTTGGAACACCAACATGAAGTTGAAGGTACCGGAAATCCCCAGGGGCATCCCGTCAGAGAAGGAGCCTTGGCCGATGGGGTAGATCAGGAACACAGCGGTGGCAGCGGCCACAGGAGCGGAGTAAGCCACGCAGATCCAGGGGCGCATACCAAGGCGGTAGCTCAGTTCCCACTCACGACCCATGTAGCAGAAGACGCCAATGAGGAAGTGGAAAATCACTAGCTGGTAGGGGCCACCGTTGTACAGCCACTCATCCAAGGAAGCGGCTTCCCAGATGGGATAGAAGTGCAGACCGATAGCGTTGGAGGAAGGAACAACAGCACCGGAGATGATGTTGTTGCCGTACATCAGAGAGCCAGCAACGGGCTCACGGATGCCGTCGATGTCCACGGGGGGAGCCGCGACAAAAGCGATGACGTAGCAAGCGGTAGCAGCGAGGAGAGTGGGGATCATCAGGACGCCGAACCAGCCAATGTACAGGCGGTTTTCGGTGCTGGTCACCCACTGACAGAACTGCTCCCACAGGTTGGCGCTCTCGCGCCGCTGTAGAGTCGTTGTCATGATGTATTAGTCCTTGGTATTTATGGTTTCAAGGGTTATGCAGGCCCTCTTCATTGCGATTTGTAACCTGCATGGCTCTACATTAACGGAAACATAGAGTTTTGTAAACAAACTTTCCTGTAAAGTTTAAGTGTTGATTCCAGGTCAGGGCGTTCGATGGCTGAAACGTCGCTAGACCGAGGGATGTGGCCCGATATACCCCAGCCCCTAGAGGGGACAACCGATCATGCGGCCTCTCATAAATTAGGCAAAGTCGCTCGCAGGCCGAAGCTAGAACAGCCATCCTGGCTGTCTTGGTGGCAGACAAAATGCCTAACCTCCCGTAGCGAGGGTTATAGGCTTTCCAGGTAGCCCAGTAGATCGGCCATGGCTTGGGGATCGGGCTGAAATTGCGGCATGGGGGGCGTTTGGCCACTGATCACCTGTTTAATCAGGCTGACCTTGGTGCGGTGGTCGGAGACGCTGACCAGGGTTGGCCCAACTTCGCCCGTGGCTTCAAACCCGTGGCAGACAGCGCAGTTCATTCTGAAGATGGCTTCCCCACGATTTACGTCACCCTCTAGGCTCAAGACCTCATGGATGTAGGGGTCTGAGGCTTGTACATAGCGCACTAAGCCCCAACCGATGACAATGGCTATAACCACGGTAACCAGCCCTAGCGCCGCCCGTCGGAGCAGCAAGCTAAGGTCTTCGGTGTTTTCTTTCAAGGTTTCGGGTGCCAAGGTCACTGCGGTGGATGTTGCGCCTACATACATATAATGTTACGCACTTTAATGAAAACTTCTGACAGTCCCCAGAGATTTTTAAGAATTCGAGGCGACCATTCTGACCCGTTACAATACTCCCAGCCTTGAAACGTGTAGGAGATGATGCGGCGATGCCCTCCCCCGATGACCCAACGCCAGCCCCTACCCCCTCAAGCTCTGGGGCGAATACCGCAGATTCAGTCCAAGGGGAGCCTGCTCAGGCCCCTCTGACCCAGGGGCAAGCCGAGGCTATCTTGGCCGAGTTAAAAATTGTGAAACAGCGCTTGCTCTGGGTGTTAATCATCGTGGGCTTCTTTGCCGTCCGCGCCCTCTTTTTCCATTACTAATGTTTAGGTCTCCGGTGGCTCGTTTTCAGAGGCAGGACGCCCATGTATCGCCGCACCACAAACACTTCTACACCAGTTCGGTGATGGAATACATTGTCCCTGAAGCTAACACGGCGGCGTTTGAGGACTGGTATGGGCGATTACGGCGGGAGGCCCAGTACCATAGCGGTTTCCTGCGGGCGGATTTGTGTACGCCTTTGAACTGTGACGATGGCGTCATTAAGTACTACTCCATTATTCATTTTGCCAGCCCCAGCCAGCTTGATTTGTGGCTAACCTGCGATACCCGTCAGCAACTCTTTAAAGAAGGCAAAACCCTATTTCTGGCCTACCGATTCAAATCCTTCACCACGGGGCTAGAGGGCTGGTTTTCCCTGAGCGGTGGATCGAGCGGTAGCCTTGGCCCCCCCCGCTGGAAGCAAATTCTGTCGGTGGTGCTGGGCCTGTATCCTACGGTGATTCTGCAAGGGATGGCCTTTTCAGCCCTAGGCATGATGCAGGGTTGGCCATTGCCCACGGCGATGCTGGTGAACAACCTAATCACCTCTTCCCTGCTCACCTGGGTAGTGATGCCTAGGGTGTCGCGGTTGTTGAAGTTTTGGTTGAAGCCCGCCTACCAACTCACCTCCCGTCAGGTTGACCTGGTGGGAGCGGCGATTGTGTTAAGTCTTCTAATGCTCTGCGTCGTTTTGTTTAATTGGTTACAGAACCTCAACCTGTAGCGCGGGGCATACTGGCCTGTATCACTAAGAGAGATCTCCTAGGATGTCTGGGTGTATAGCCCAGGGATCATCACACGGCAGATCAGTGGGGTAATTACGGCTACAAAGCCTTGATCCCAGAAGATGTATACAGAATACAATTCCATTAAGGGTCACTTTAGAGCCTAAGCCACCATGACTCTCAAAGGTTCTGCACTCAATTTCGTTGACGACTGGCGCAGCCGCCTGGGGTCGCTGGAAATCCCATCCCTAGGGGCCGTGGCCTCTCCGGCCCTAGTACAAGAGGTGAAGCAACGTCTGCATCCAGTCTGGCAGGGGTCGCTGAATTTGCTGGCCAAGGCAGCGGAACCGGAGCAGGTACCCTACTCCAGCGTCGTGATTGAGTACACGGTGCCCCAGGAGAAAAGCTGGGCCTTTCGCAGGTGGCACCGCAGCCTAGTGAATGCGGCTCAATCGTTCCCAGGGTTTATCCGAGCTGATCGCCATCGTCCCCTGCCGTGCCGGGGTGGGGTGCTGAAGTGGTATTCCGTGGTTCACTTTGAGCAGCCGGAGGATCTCAACCGCTGGCTGCTGTCGCCCAAGCGAGATGCCCTGCTGAAGCTGGGCCGCGATCTGTTTAAGTCTTACAAATTCAAGTCCTTTGAAACGGGGCTGGAGGGCTGGTTTTCTCACCAGTCAGGCAACGAACTCACGGGGCTTGGCCCCCCAGCCTGGAAACAAATTCTGTCGGTGGTGCTGGGGCTGTATCCGGTGATTATGATTCAGGATTGTGTAATTGATGCCCTAGATCTGATGAAAAACTGGGATCCGGCCAGTGCCATGTTGGTCAAAAATCTAGTCACGACCTGCATTCTCACCCTGGTGGTGATGCCGCTGATTCTGCGTACCCTAGACTTTTGGCTCCAGCCTGCCCACCGTCGAGCCTCCATGCGGATAGAAATTGTGGGGGCAACCTTCACTATCGCGGCGATGGTGGCTATGGTATTTGTGTTTAGCGAAATTCACTAAATGCCGTTTGCCCGCTACTCCTTCATTTTCCCTGGTTGGCCATGAATCTCTCCTCGGCGTTGCAGTTGTCTAACCGACAGGTTCAGGTTCAAGCCCTAGGGCGCTTTTTAATTCAGATCAGCTACGGCCTCCTGAGCTTCTACATCCCCATTTTGTTTGTCAACCAGGTGGGGCTATCAGCGACCTCCGTGGGGTTTGCCCTCAGCCTGTGCGCCATTACCGAGGTTGGTGGGCATTTTGTCGGGGCGACGCTGGCAGACTCCCCTCGGTTTGGCCGAAAAGTGGTTCTTTCCTTGGCCGCCGCCAGCGGGGCGGCAGTGGCGCTAATTTTGATGGTGGCCCAATCCCTTTGGCTGTTGATTGTGGCCAGCATGGTACTAGGCATTAGCCTCGGCTGCTATTGGACGGCCTCCGGGGCGGCGGTGATGGATGCCACCAATTCCGAAGACCGCAGCCAAGCCTTTGCAGTGATGGGGGTAGCGGAATACATTGGGATTGGTCTGGGAGTATTGGGGGGCAGCGCCTTGCTGGCTCTCGTGAACGAGTCACCCAAGCTGCTGTTTGCTGGATGTGGGGCCATGTTTGCCCTGTTTGGGCTGCTGATTCAGATCCTCATGACCAATGACTACCCCAGTCGGTCTAAGCATGAGCGGTCGGGGCAGGGCTGGGTCGCCGCCTTGAAAGACAAAGCTTTGGTGGTGTTCATGCTGGCCAACGTGTTTTTTACCACCTACGTGGCCCTAGTCACCACCACCATTCCCCTCTACTTCACCAACTTTATCGCCGGAAATGACCCCATCCCAGGGGTTTCTGTGGGCAGTACGGCAGGGTTGTTTACCTGGTGCTACATCGGCGTGGGAGCGGTGCTACAACTTCCTACTACCAGCATTTTGACGCCTCTCAGACGGATTTTTGTGCTGATGGGGGCCATGGTGCTGTGGGCCTTTGGCTTTGCCCTGCTGTGGGCGGCGGGCACCTTTGCCGAAGGGCAGTTTATCTGGGCGATTGTGGCCCTATGTTTGCTGTCCCTGGCCTCCGTAGCCTACAAGCCCTTTTTTGTAGCCACGGTTTCTGACCTCGCGCCGCCCAACCTCCGCGCCACCTACGTCGCCGTCAGTTCCCAATGCTGGACGATTGGCTACTTCATTGGCCCCCTGATTGGCGGCTGGGCCATGGATCAATCGCCGCTGGTCGCCCATCGGTTTTGGCTGGGGGTGGCAATGAGTGTGTCGGTGTGTCTAGCGTTGCTGTGGGCCTTTGAAGTCTTGCATACCCGCACAGCAATGCAGCCCTCGGAAGGCGAGGGCACCGCCTAGGCCAGGGGCTACAGCGAATCTTGACCGCTGATCCAGATGTGGCTGACCCCTGGGTTTGGATAGTCTGAAGTAACGTTACGTGTTGGAATTAGGTAAACCATGAGTCCAGTGTTTGGCGGCGTTGATTCTCAGTTGGTGTTGCTGGCGGCAGCGGTCGCAGTGGTGGTGCTGGGCTTCCGGCTCGTTTTTCAGGTGTTTAGGGTGGGGGCGGGCTCGATTTTGGGCATTGTGGCCATTGTGCTGGGGCTGCAATACCTGTTTGGCATTGCCCCAAAACAACTTTGGTTTGAGATCGGCCACCTCCCCCAAATGGCGATGCGGTTTGTGCAAAGTTTGAGTTAGGGGTCAGATCGCGGCGGAATTGTTGCGTTTTGCCGCTATTTTCCGGGTGGACGAAGTTTCCTGGCTAAATTGAGAAAATCGGATTTTTCAGTTTTGCCCAAACGTTTGCCAGGACGCTTTTCTGCTATGACGACACATTTCCCCCGGTGGGTTGGGTTTTCCGCTATCGGCCTGTGGATTGGGCTAGGAAACCCAGCCTGGGCCAATGCCGACTCTCGCTTTAGTCGTTTTACGGATTGGTGTACTCACTACGCTGAACTGGATCCTGCGGCTCAGCAAACGGTTACCGCCCTGTTGATCTACACGGGTACCGAAGACTGTGCCACCGCCGAAGCCCGCTTACAAGAAAGCCCCGCCCTGGCCTTGGATGGGGCCGGAATTGTGGATTTGCGTCCCCTCTCGTCCTTCACCCAGGTGCGGGAGATCTATCTCTATGGCAATGCGGTTAGCGATTTGCGCCCCTTGGCCTCCCTCACCCAGTTGCAAAAGCTATCCATTAGCAGCAATCAAGTCAGAAGTTTGCAGGGGCTAGAAGCCTTAACGCTACTTGAAGAACTGAACCTAGGCGATAACCAGATTACTGACCTAGGGCCACTAGCGGGGCTGACGCAATTACAGCAGCTTTATTTATACGACAACTCAATCACCGATTTGGCTCCCCTCGTAAACCTTACGCAACTCACCCGCCTCAGCCTTCAGAACAACGCCATTCAGAATGTGGCCCCCTTGGCGGGACTCGATCAATTAGAACAACTGCTGCTGAATGACAACCAAATCCAGGATCTCACGCCGCTGCAAGCCCTCACTAGGCTGAACGAATTGGCGCTAAACGATAACCTCATTCGAGATCTGATCCCCCTAGAGGATTTGACTCCCATCGCCCTGTATTTGGACAGAAACCAAATTGAGTCGGTGCAATCGCTATCGGGGCTGACTTCCTTAGAAACGTTATCGCTGAGCCACAATGCCATCTCTGACCTCGCCCCCCTGGAGAATCTGGCCAATTTGCAATTCCTAAGCCTCAACGATAACCAAATCCAAGCGATCTCGCCCTTGGCCAACCTGCGCCAACTGTGGGAACTTAACCTAGACGCCAACCAGATTACAGATATTACGCCGCTGCGAACCCTCACGACCCTCAACCGTCTATCCCTGGAAAATCGAATTTGGTTGGATGGCTACCAGGTCATGCAGGGCGACAATGCCGTCAGCGACCTCAGCCCCCTGCAAGGTCTGTCCAACTTAGCGGAATTGTATTTGGATGGCAACCAAGTCAGCGACCTCAGTCCCTTGCAAGATCTATCGAACTTGGCTCAGGTGGGGCTAGGCCGCAACCCTGTACAGGATCTCTCACCCCTGACAGGGTTACCCTTATTTGAGTTAGACCTTGAAAACACCGCCGTTCAGGACTTTGCCCCCCTAGGCTCCCTCAGCGCGTTAACTACCCTACGGGCAAGCTTGACGGGTCTCTCGGATGTAAGCCAACTGCCGGAGTTGCCCGCCCTCAACAACCTGTTTCTACACGGAAATCAAATTCGCGATCTGCAACCCCTAACCCGCTATCCCAACCTGCAAGAGCTAGATCTCAGTTCCAATCAAATTCAGGATATCAGTCCCCTCGCTAACCTCAGCCATCTGGGGGCGTTGTACCTGTCGGATAACCAAGTTCAGGACCTCACACCCCTCAGCGGTTTGAACCAACTGTATCGCCTCAGCCTGACCAGCAACGCCATTACCGACCTCGGCCCCCTCCGTTCCCTAACGGATTTGCTGGAACTGACCCTCGCCTTCAACGACCTCGACAGCCTGCAACCCCTGACCGCGCTGACCAACCTGCGACGGTTGGCCTTGGTGAATGCCAACGTGCGGGACGTGGCCCCCCTGGCGGAACTGACGGAACTACGTCTGATCTATCTCGACGAAAACCCCATCACCGACCTCAGCCCCCTAGCGGAACTTCCCCATCTCAGCCAACTCACCCTGCGGGGAGTGATCACCACGGCGGATCAGTGCCCCCTGCGGCCCACCAGCCTATGCGAGTTTTGATCAGGATGGCAGGCAACATAAGGATGCATGACATACCCGCCTTGATGCTAACTTGACGCCAACTCGAAGCCAAGTTCAGGCTGCACCGGAGGAAAGACCTGTGCGCTATGCTTGGTCTGGCGTGGCTCGTCCACGGCTGTTGCAGAATTTTCAGCGTTGTGATGGATCTCACCCTTGCGTCCCCGCTTGCTGTCCTCCCTTCGGTGTTGGGCAGTTTGTTAACCGACGCCACGGATTTGGCCATTGAGCGCAACCTCAAAGCCTTTTTGCCCGTGCTGCTGGTGGCCCTCAGTGCGGCCAGCCTACCCCGGATTTTCCCACCCCTGAGGCAAGTCCCCTACACCCTGTTGCTGGTTGTTGTAGGTCTGGGTCTGGCCCTGGTGGAGGTGCGTCTGGTTGACCTATCGCCGGGAATGATTCTCCTGATTTTTCTGCCGCCCATTTTGTTTGAGGCGGCCTGGAAGATGAAGTGGCCCGACCTGCGCCAGCAGATCGTTCCCAGCAGTTTGTTTGCCATTGGCAGCGTACCCGTTTCCATTGTGGGGATTGGCTGGGCCTTG
The DNA here is from genome assembly GCF_014697375.1 of Phormidium sp. FACHB-1136. GTDB lineage: Bacteria > Cyanobacteriota > Cyanobacteriia > Phormidesmidales > Phormidesmidaceae > Nodosilinea. The sequence continues at coordinate 49,646 of NZ_JACJRS010000030.1, read as the reverse complement.
CACCACTGGATGCAGGTGTCTTGGACGACGGCACTGCTCACCGGAGCCTGTCTAGCGGCCACGGATTCGGCCTCGGTGTTGGGGGTGTTTCGCGAAGTGGGGGCCGGAAAACGGCTGACGACGCTCCTGGAGGGGGAAAGCCTGTTCAATGATGGCGCTGCCGTGGTGGCCTTTAGTGTCCTACTAGAGCAGGCCATCGACCCCCAGCCCATCGACCTAACCACGACCCTGGTGCAGTTCCTCATTGTCAGCGGCATTGGCCTGGGGGTGGGCGGCTTGATTGGCACCGCCGTGGCCCTGCTCACCCAGCGCTACGACCTGGCCTGGGTGGAACAATCCCTCAGTTTGGTCACCGCCTACGGAGCCTACCTCTTGGCAGAAGATTTCGGGGGATCTGGCGTCATTGCCGTGGTGGCGGCGGGCCTGGTGATTGGCAACCTGGGCCTGGTGCCCGGAACCCGCCCTCAAAAGCGCTCGACTATGGTGGAATTTTGGGAGTTCACCATCTTCCTGGTCAACTCCATTGTCTTTCTGCTACTGGGGGATCAGGTGTTGTTCCCCTACTTCATTGAGCACGTCGGCACCAGTATCGTCGCGATCATCGCCGTAGTGATTTCCCGCGCCGTGGCCATCTTTGGCTTCAGTGCCCTCAGTGGGCTGATCACCCGTTCCCCCATCCCCTGGGCCGAGCAAACCGTGCTGTGGTGGGTGGGGCTGCGGGGTTCCGTGGCCATTGCCCTGGCCCTCAGCATTCCCGACCTAGTGACGGATCGCCAGCAAATTATCTCCAATTCCTTCGGCGTTGTTCTGTTTACCCTGCTGGTTCAAGGGCTGACCACCAAACCCCTCCTAGACGCCCTTAACCTCTTGGAAACCCGAAAGTATCAAGATCAATACCTAGAGCGGGTGGCCCAGCGGATGGCCCTAGAACGCCTTCAGCAGTACCTCAGCCTGCCCCAAACCCAAGCCCAGCTAGGGGAATCCCTCTGCCAGATCGAGTTAGTCACCATTGCCCAAAAGCTAGATCAGGCTAGCCAGGACATGGCCCAACTCCGGGCCGATCATCCCGATCTCGAAGCCTTCGTGGAACAGCAGAAGCGCCAACAGCTCCAGGCCATCGAATCTGCCACCTACGACCAACTCATCCAAGCGGGCTGGATCAAAAAGGCTCCCCCCGCCCCCCTCATCCTGTCCACAAAAAACTAGGCTGAGCCCAACTTGAGACTCAGCCTAACCTTGTAATCTATTTAACGGGCCTGACGGGATTCGAACCCGCAACTTCCGCCGTGACAGGGCGGTGCTCTAACCGATTGAACTACAGGCCCTCGACTTGGGTGATTTCTATTGTGTGTCCTTATGGGACGTTTGTCAAATAAAAAACCAAGAAAGTCCATCTTTCTCCCATGTCCCCACCCCACCGACGATGGCCACCGCCGACTTTGAGGGGTTAACGCCCTAGCAGTTGCGGTTCTCCGTGGCGCAGAAGTTGATCAATGACCCCCAGCCGATGCTGCCACACCTGAAGCCGATAGGCGCTATTGGTGGCCTCGATCAGAATTTGGGAGGTGAGGGGCGTTTGAACCTGAACGATCCCTTGCTGTACCCGCTCTAGGGTGCGCCGTGAGGGGGTATTACTCAGGGCGATGAGATCGGCCTCCAACTGGTTCACGTCCCGTACCCACTGCTCTAGGGCGGGGCGTTCCATCCACAGTTTTTGATGGCTGAGTAGCCACTGCCACTCCCGCTGGAGGGCTTGGTAGCGGGCCAGGGCCATCTGGGCGGGGGCGGTGGGGGTGGGGGTGCCCTGGGTTTGGGTTAAGAGCCGATTGAGGTCGGCATTGAGGTCGGCGGTGGCAAAGAGGGCAAACCCTGGGGTGGGCAGGTCACGGACAGCTTGGATTTGGTCTAGGGTGGCCTGGGTCGAGAGGTTGTAGATGCGAATGCCGGGAATCACCAGGGCCGATCCAAAGGGTTGGCCGCTCATCCAGGGGCGTACCAGTTGTTCAAATCGGCTAGTGTCCTGGGCATAGCTCATCAACACCACCCAATCGATGTGTCCTTCCTTGGCCCAGGTGGCCCAGTCTTGCTGAATCTGTTGCAGCCGCTCAGGTTCGGGATGGGCAAACACCGCCGCCGACATCACCAACCCCGGACGTTGTCGCCGCAGGGTAATGCTGAGGGTGGCCACAAAGGAGTTCACCTGCTGAATACGAAATTCCGTCCAGCGATCCCACAGTATCCGCTGCTGAGTCTGTTGGTTGGGGCTGAGGCTGGGGTCTGGCCGGGGGGACAGATCGAGGGGATCGACCCCGGTGATGCTGTGAAAACGCCAGCGGGCTACGTCGCCATAGCCGTAGGTGCGATTGGCGGCTGGGTCTTGGAACGGGTAGCGAATGTAGTCGAGGTGAACGCCATCGATGTCGTACTCCTGCACCATTTCCGACATCAGGCGGATCAGGTAGCTGCGCACCTCCGGATGGGCCGGGTCGAGGAAGGGTTTATCTTGGCCGAGGGGGATGGGGTTGCCGCGATGGTCGGATCCGGCCCAGGCCGGATAGCGCGACAGGAGAGGGCCGGGGTAATCGGCGGGTAGGTTGAGCAGGCGGTTGTGCTGTTGATTCCCAGCGGCAAACACCCACACCCAGGCGTGCAGCGTCATGCCTCGGGCATGGGCCAGTTCCACGGCACTGGCGAGGGGATCCCAGCGGCGGGTGAGGGGGTTTTGCTCTGGGGCCACACGGCTGGGGTAGATGGGGTAGCCTGCATTCACCGTTTCAAAAAATACCGTGGTGATCCCGGCCTCGGCGAGTTGGTCGAAGAGTTGGGCCAATCCCTCTGGGTTTCGCGCCCGCACAATGGTGCCCCGATCCAGCCACACGGCGCGAATCTCCGCCGGAGCATAGGGTCGCTCCGTCGGGAAACTGTCCCACAGAGCCTCTCGCACCGCCAACCAGCGATCCGTCAGTTCTCGATGCTGGCTCCCAGAGAACAGCGCGGGCCAGTCTTGCAAAAGCTGCTGAGCCTCCGCCAGTTGTGGGTGCAGAAACGGCGGTGGATCGTCCCCTAGGTTCACCTCTCCCACGGTGGCGGTAAGGAGGGGAACGGTCTCTGCGAGGGTGAGGGTAGTAGGTACATGGAGAGATTGAGCCAGCAGCAGGGCACTTTCGAGGCGACCCATCAGGTTTTTGAGTTCCTGCTCCATGGCAAAGGCCACCACCGGGCTTAAGGTGCGCTGGTGGGGGACAACGTCAATCACAGCGGGGGCCACTTCGGTGGCGGGGTCGGTCACCGCTGGGGGAGATCCGGTGGCATCTTCCGGCTCTACCCAATCAATGGCATGGGCGCGTTGCTCCCATGTCCCCAGCAGCCCTTGGCCCAGAACGACGGTGGCCACCAGAGCAGCAAGGGTGGTGCTCCGTTGCCGACCTGGCAATTGCCGGAATAAACAAGGTTGCACGGTTAACCTCCGGGCCAAGCAAATAGACCAACGGCGCAATTCTGGCATAGTTCCTAGAATTTTGCCCTCTATCCGCGAGACCGAGGATTCATTGACCCACCCATGGCCTCAGTCGATTCCTATGGTTTCAGTAGGTTAAGGAGGGTAGGCTACGAGATGGCCCTCGCAAGCCGACCAGGGGCGTATTTTCTGATCGATGGGGGAAATCGATGATGGCCTGGAGGAGATTGGTGTGCTCTAGGTTGGCCCCCGAGAGGTCGGTGCTGAGCAGATTGGCCCCTTGTAAATTGGCCCCTTTCAGGTTGGCCTGGGCCAAGCAGGCTCCCCACAGGTCGGCGTGTTCTAGGTTGGCTCCCGATAGGTCAGCCCCGCGTAGATTCACTCCGGTGAGCCGTGCCCCACTGAGATCCACCCCTGACAGGCACACGCTGGGGGCCAGACGGTGCAGACTGGCCTTCCGCTGAAACCCCTTGGGCCATTGGGTGCCGTCAGAGTAGATCGCTCCTCGCAGATCGGCATTCGTGAGGTTACAGAACTGGAGATTGGCCCCCACCAAGTTGGCCTTGCGGAGATCCGCCTCGCTTAGATCGGCTTCTCCTAAATCCGCCAGCATGAGGGTAGCCCGTTGTAGACTGGCCCGATGTAGATTGCTCTGACGGAGGTAGGCATGGAGGAGGTTGGCCCGATCAAGAACCGCCGCTGTGAGATCGCTGTTGCCCAGCAGCACACGGCTCAGATTGGCCTCCGTTAGGTTTGCGCCCCCCAACTGCACCCGAGTTAAGTTCCAACGGCTAAGATCGGCTCCGACGAGGTGGGCTTGGGGAAAATCTCGATGGCCTGTCGCCAGGGCAGATTGAAGAGACGCGAGGGTAAGCATGGTAAGGTGGCCCGCAATAAAAGCTGTAAAACTCCAGAGAAGTCGTTGCAATTTATACAAATGTTACAAGGTGCAGATCAAAGGAGTTGCAAACTTGGCCACTGGCTTTGTGTACATTTTATGAATCTTAGGCAAAGCTCAAGTGTCAGTATGATTACTGACACGACCCAGAGCCATAGTAACGAAAAGTGATGGTGCCCCCCTGAAAGGGTGACTAATCATGGATAGAGCCGTCGGGCATAATCGCCCCGGTGAGAATGGTGCCCGTGAGCTTGACCATGGTACGCCCGCCCACGGCCACTTTGGCCCCACTGAGGTCGGCTCCGCTTAAATCTGCGCCGCTGAAGTCGGCCCCAATCAGGTCGGCTTCGCGCAGGTTGGCGTGGCTAAGGTCGGCCTGGAGCAGATTGGCCCGAAACAGCTTGGCCTTGCTGAGGTTGGCCCGGTTGAGGTTGACCTTGTGCAAAAAGGCATCGCTGAGGTCGGCCCCACTCAGGTTGGCCCCACTCAGGTTGCGGTTGGCGAAATCCTTTTCCCGCAGGTTCGCCCCGCTCAGGTCTTTGCCGCTCAGGTCGGGGCTTTGGCGGGCACGGTGGGCACTGCTGGTAGAGTTCCGGGTGTGGGCGTTGTAGGCGTTGTAGCCCGGATCGACCGATGGGCGGGGTGGAGCGGTGTTAGGGGTAACCTTGGGGCCAGTAGGACTAGGGCCCTCGTGGTTAACGCTGGATCTGGCATGGCGACCCGCCCCTGGGTTGGGATCCTCTGAACGGCTAGGGGCTGATCCGCTCTGGCCATGGGCCTGGGCACGGCCTACTCCCGCTGCGGCATCGCGCCGTTGGCGATAGGTTTGGTAGGTGCTGTCCTCGGCGGACGATTCGGGCTGGCCATGGCCTGGGGACGAGGCTCCCTGGGTTGACGACCCAGGGCTGGTGCTTCTGGGGGATCCGTGATGGCTGGATTCCTTATGACTGAATCCACTATTACTGGATCCTTGGCTGCTAGATCCGTTGTGACTAGCGTTATGGCTGGTGCCGTTGGCCGAGGTGCCGTTGGCCGAGGCTTGGCCTGTATTGGATTGGGTCTCATCCTTGGCCGTTGTGCCATAACCGTTGCTGGCGGCGGTACCTGCGCCGTAGGGCGGTTGGCCGTAGGTGCTTTGTTGATAGCGGTAGTAGCGGCTTTGGTAGGTAGAATTGGCGGACTGACCCGTGCTGCTGGATCCATTGCCGGGGTTGCTGGTGCCCTGGCCGTTGCCCTGGGCCGAACTAGGCTCGTAGGGACGCCGATAGTTGCTGCCATAGCCGTAGGGCGGGCGATAGTTGTTGCCGTAGTAGCGGCGGTCGCTGCCCTCGCTGGAGGACTGGGAGGCCGAGTAGTAGCTGGAGGAGGAGGATCGGTTAGTGGTGCTGTAGCGGTTGGCGGTGGAATTGGTGCCGCTGCGGCCATGGCGGCTGTGGGTACGCAGCAAGTCCCTGGCCTGGTTGAGGGCTTTAATTTTATCCTGAGCCTTTTGATAGAGGCGCTCGTTGTCCTGGGGGATGCGGTCGGGATGCCAGACAAACACCAAATCCTTATAAGCCTGGTTGATGTCCTCCAGGGAGGCACCAGGCTCTAGCTCTAGAATTCGGTAAGCATTATCCAGCTCTCGCATGGGGCGATTATCTCTGGCTGAGGCCGCTTGGGATGGGTTTCGATTCCTCTCATTCTAGGCGGGTTCCCCTTCCGGCGTAAGGGTACCGTTCACATCTCCTCTTCAGCTTAAGGGGAAGCTTCCCCAACCCGTTGATTCTTAAAGCAAATTTCGGGGATCGCCACAGCTTAATATAGGGACACATTTGCGGCTCTATGTGGGCCATACTTCGCGGCTAGGAGGTCATGATGCGAATTTTAGTGATGGGCGGGACTCGGTTTATTGGGGTGTATCTCACCAAACAACTGGTGGCCCAAGGCCATGAGGTGGTGCTGTTTAACCGGGGTAAAAAGCCAGCACCCGTGGCAGGTTTGCAGACCATTGTGGGCGACCGCACCGATGCCGACACCCTAAAAAGCAAACTGGCGGGGGAATCCTTCGATGCCATTTTTGACAACAACGGGCGCGAGTTGTCCGATACCCAGCCCCTCGTGGAATTGTTTGGTGACAAGGTCAAGCATTTCGTCTACGTCAGTTCTGCCGGGGTGTACCTCAAATCCGACCAGATGCCCCATATCGAAGGGGATGCAGTGGATCCCAACAGCCGCCACAAGGGTAAGTTTGCCACCGAAGCCTACCTCCAGGCCCAGGGCGTGCCCTTTACCTCCGTGCGCCCGGTCTATATCTATGGCCCCCAAAACTACAACCCCCTCGAAGCCTGGTTCTTCGACCGGATTGTGCGCGGTCGTCCTGTCCCCATCCCCGGCAATGGGATGCACCTCACCCAGTTGGGCCATGTCCAGGATTTAGCCGAAGCCATGGCCGCCGTGCTGGGCAACGACACCGCCATTGGCCAGATCTACAACATCTCCGGCGAAAAAGCCGTCACCTTCGATGGGCTGGCCCGCGCCTGTGCCGCAGCCGCCGGAAAGGATCCCTCCGACCTCAAAATCGTCCACTACGACCCCAAGGCCTTCAACTTCGGCAAAGCCAAAGCCTTCCCCATGCGGGTGCAGCACTTCTTCACCGCCATCGACAAAGCCCAGGCCGAACTGGGTTGGGCTCCCAAATTTGACCTAGTGGCCGGACTGAAGGACTCCTTCCAGCACGACTACCTGGCCACGGGCCAAGACAAAACCGAGGTGGACTTTAGCCTGGATGACCAAATTCTGGCCGCCTAGGCAGAAGGGCTCCGTGGTTAGAAAGCCATCGTGGGTCAGGGGGGCCGCATGTTAGCTGCAACGGAACTGGGACGACAGGTGGAGGGTCGCTGGCTGTGGCGGGGGCTCAGCTTTGACCTAGCCGCCGGAGACTGTGTGGGCCTCGTGGCACCCTCCGGGGCCGGAAAAACCCTCCTGCTGCGGAGTCTGGTGTGGCTCGACCCCCTTCAGCAGGGCGAGGTCTGGTTTGAGGGGCGATCCCTAACGGACTGGGCCTTACCCGACTATCGCACCCAGGTGATGTACCTGTCCCAGCGCCCAGCGGTGATCGAAGGTTCCGTGGCCGATAACCTGCAACAGCCCTTCACCCTGGCCCAGCATCGCCACCGTCGGTATCAGGCCGAGCGGATCCTCTCCTGGCTAGACGCCCTAGGCCGGGGGCCAGATTTTTTGAGGCTGAAGTCCACCCAGCTTTCCGGGGGAGAACTCCAACTTTTGGCCCTCCTCCGCGCCCTCCAGCTTGACCCCAAAATTCTGCTGCTGGATGAACCCACCGCTTCCCTAGACCCCGCTACTACCGCCCAGGTGGAAGCCCTGCTAGGCCAATGGCTGCAAATGTCTCCGCGTGCAGTGATGGTCACCAGCCACGACCCTAGCCAAATCGACCGTTTCACCCATCGCAAACTGGTGTTGGAGGCGATACCCCATGGATGATCGCTACGTGGTGATTGGCTATGGGCAGTTGGCCCTGGCGGCGTTGCTCATGGTCGTCAATCTCTCGCTATCGGTGGTCTTGCGGCTGGGGTTAGAACGAACGCTGGCCCTGGCCACGGTGCGCATGGTAACCCAGCTTTTGCTGATTGGCTTTGTACTGGAGTGGCTGTTCGCTCAGGAAAACCCCTTCACCATCCTGGCCATTAGCCTCGTGATGACCAGCATCGCCGGAATCTCCGCCGTCAACCGCACCCGTCGCCGCTTTGTGGGGTTGTACTGGAATAGCCTGCTCTCAGTGTTGGTGGCATCGGGCCTGGTCACCAGCTTTGCGCTGTTGGGGGTGCTTCAGGTGCAGCCCTGGTACAGCCCGCAATACCTCATTCCGCTGCTCGGCATGGTGCTGGGCAACACCCTCAACGGCATTTCCCTCTCCCTAGATCGGTTTATGGAAAGCCTGGTTAACCAGCGGGATCAGATTGAAACCTGGCTCACCCTGGGAGCCACCCGCTGGGAAGCCGCCCACAGCCAGGTGCGCGAGGCGATCCGCGTTGGCATGATTCCCACCATTAACTCCATGATGGTGATGGGCCTAGTCAGTCTCCCTGGCATGATGACCGGACAAATTCTGGCCGGAGCCAACCCCATCGACGCCGTCCGCTACCAAATTATGATCGTGTTTATGATTGCCGCCGGGGCCGCCATTGGCATTTTTAGCGTGGTGCTGCTGGCCTTTAGAACTCTCTTTAGCCCCGATCATCAACTGCGCCTAGATCGGTTGACCAAGGCCCAATCCTAGGGGGTGGCGTCCGGCCTGGGGCTAAGGAGATTTCTGGATAACAATCTGCCCATCCTCAGTAGATCACAAACACGCTCTCTTGTCGTAACCCAGCCCTCACCCTAAATCCCTCTCCCATCTTGGGAGAGGGACTTTGAAGAGCTTCTGGCTCCCCTCTCCTCCCTGGGAGAGGGGTTGGGGGTGAGGGCTGCGGGGACTTTGTGATCTACTGATCCTACGTTAGAAGACAGTCTTTTCTGGCCATCGCCTAGGCGGTGACTTCGTGGGCAAAGCTGGCCCGCCGCTTAAATTGAAACGGCCCCGCCAGGGCACCCCAGAGGTGTTCGTCAGTTTCGGGGTCGCGGCCTCGATCCCAACTAATAAACTGGTCGGCGTCAATTTCAAACTCGCTGTCGAGGTAGGTGAGTTTGCCGTTGCGTTCCACCATGCAGGCTTTGCCCGGTTCCACCGCCCCTTTGAAACTATGGCCTGTCCATTGCACAAGCAGGTTGCAACCGGGGGTGCGTTGAAAGTGGTTGGAGGTAAACTTAGCTAATTGCTCTGGGTTGCGAGATGCGCCGTAGAAGGCTTCGGGATCGGTGACGGTGTAGTTCTCAATCACAATATGATCGCCGTTGGCCACCAATTTCATCCCCCGCGCCCGGTAGGGACGATCCAGCATGTAGTCATAGGCTTGTTCGATGTAAAACCCAAAGCCATCCAGGGTTTCCTTGGGCAAGGGCCGCATACACACTCGAATATGGGCAAACAGGGGTGGGTTGTCAAAGGCTTGCTGCTGGTTGCTAAAGTCGGCGGCCATCCAGCGGGCCAGGGTTTGAACATCGGTGGCGTGGGTCATGGCGTGGGGCGCAGAGGTCATCGATCTTCCCCAGTGTATATCAGGGGCAAGGGTAGGTTGGCCCCATGGCCTAGGGTTATTGGCGTTCTACGGCCCAATCATGGGCCTTGTCACCGTTCAGGGATGGAGTGGCTGTGGGATCATAGAAGCGATAGGGTCGTCATACGACCCCTGGAGAAGTGACCCCTGAGCCCAAGGAACCCATGAGCAAAGCAGAACAGCTCATTCGCATGGCGGAAGACGAGCTAACGGAATATAGTACTGATGCCCGCAAAATTGAAAAGCTGCGGCGCAAATTCAGCTTTGCCGTGCCCTACCCAGACCAAAAGGCCGTCCGGGAGGAGGTCGAGGCAAGCTTGCCCAAGAATTTTCTGGCCACTTTAGTGGAAGAAAACCGTCAAACCGTGGCCCTACCCTTTTGGGGGATTGGTGGCTTGGGGCTGTTGCTCGGTATTTCCGGCAAACAACCGCTGGATTTAATCGCCACCGGGATTGGCTTCTACGTGGCCTTTCAAATTCAAAAATGGGGATGGGAACTCCAGGCGAAACGCCTCGTACTCAATACCCTAGATGCCATTGAGGCCAGCGTTCAGGACTCCACCTCCTAGCCCCAATCGAAGTTCCCCAACCTACCGTAGGGCCATAGCAGGCACGAGATCATGGGGGTTTTGGGCCACCCAACCCAAGTCAGAATTGAGGCGCACTTCAAAAAAGAGGTAGGACTCCACCCGTTCGTCCCTAGCCGCCACCCGTCCCAACCTGGCCCCCTGGGATACCGTTTGTCCCACGGTTACCGCCATTTCCGTAAGGTTAGCGTAGCGGGTTTGCAAACCGTCGGCATGGTTCACGACCACCAGGTTGCCGTACACCGGATCCGTCCCCACAAAAGCCACCGTCCCCGCTCCCACCGCCAGCACGGGGGTTGTGGCGGTGGCCGCCAAGGCGACCCCGGTATTAAATACCACTTCATTACGATCTGGGGCGGGCTGCCAGCCAAAATTCACCACCACCTCCGCTCGTTCCGGCAGGGGATAGCCTTGGAGCGGGCTGGGTCGAGTTGGAGTCGGGTTATGGGCACTGGCGGCGGTACTCACGCCGGGAAACCAGTTGATGCCAGGTACAAAAATTTCGGCGGGGACGGCGCTCACACAGCCGTTGATTTCAAACAACAGATCGGCCTGACGGTCGTAGGCTTGGGCCACCTGTACCCACGTTTGGCCTGGGGCCACGCGCACGCGAATACCGTTGTAGGGCGGAATCACCAATTCTTGCCCAACACTGACTCGTCCCCCTTGCACGGCGGGGTTAAAGCCCATGAGGGTAGCGCTCAACAACCCATACTGTTGGGCGATGGTATCCAGGGTTTCCCCTGCGGCCACCCGGTGACGCACCAAACGAGACAGGGCCGGGGCCGAACAGAGAGAATCCTCCGATGGGGCGGCGGTTTGAGCGATCCAGACCGCATCTACTGCTAGACCGGGGTTCGCCCCTCCGCCCCCACTCAAACTAACGACCATCCCTAGCCCTAAGAAGCCCAGGATAGCTGAGCGAAACCTCCAGACCTTCATCCAATTGCCTGTGATGTTGACCATGAACCGTGGCGCAGGGCGATAACGATGGGGCTTGGGTGGGGCAGGTCGGCCATCCACCCAGACCTGTTTCCATCATAGACAATCCCCCCGGCCCAGGGAGGCTTAAAGCCCCTGCTGGATATACTGCAAAATGCCACGGGCAATGGCCTGGGCGGCGGTTTCTCTCCAGGCCGGATCGGCGAGGCGGGGCGCATCTTCGGCCCCGGTCACAAACCCCACCTCGACTAGGGCGGCGGGCATATTCGTATGGCGAATGACGTAAAATCGGGCCTGCTTCACCCCGCGATCTCGCATTCCCGTTGCCGCCAGCATATTGGATTGAATGGTGGCCGCCAGCCGCCGTCCCCGTTCTGAGGAAAAGTAGGTCTCCACGCCGTTCACATCGGGACGACTCATGCTGATGGCGTTGGCATGGATGCTGACAAAAATGTTCCCTCCAGATCGGTTGGCAATGTCCACACGGGCTTGCAGGTCTAGGGTAATGTCGTCGCGGCGGGTCATCACCACCACCACGCCCTGCTGTTCAAGGAGTTCGGCCACCCGCAGAGACATGGGAAAGATCACCTGCTTTTCCTGAAGCCCACCGATCCCCACGGCCCCTGGATCTCGTCCACCGTGGCCCGGATCAATCACCACCACCACCCGCTGGTTGGAAATACTGGGCAAGGGCGGAGCAGTCGCTGGCCGGGGCGGCACCACAGCGGGTTGGGGGGGCGGCACCACAGGCCGATTAGGGCGGACAATGGGGCTTGTTGGGCGCACTTCCGCGACCGGGGTGGGCGGCGGGGGCTCATCGGGAACCGATCCAATGGGCACCCCGCTGGGCGGCAGCAAAATCACACCGCTTTGATTGCGCAAGGCCCGCCATTCCGGGCTGTCGGGAGTTAACCGCAGGGTAATGCGGGTGCTAGGAGGGCTGGTGTCCTGCTGCACAATTTCCCAGGTGCGAATGCTGTAGCGGAAATTAGGTAGGTCGCCTGGTTGCAACGTCGTCGCCACGGTGGTGTTCGGCAAGTCGATCACCGCTATTCGGTCATCGGGGCCGTCCCCCGAAAAGCGCAAGGTGGGCTGGGCCACGGTGCCGCTCATCTGAAGCAGAAAGCCGTCGCCTGTGGTAATCACTCGATTCAGGGTAGCGTCGGCCCCAGTGCCCGTCCCACCCTGGACTTGGTTCGCCGATGGAGTCGTGCCTTCGGTGCCTGGGGTTGATCCAGGGGCAGCAGTACTCCCCTCAATCTCCGGGGTTGAACCGGGCAACTGCACCACCCACTGATTGGGGCGCACCCCTTGTACGCGCACAGCACGGGGATCGAGGCGATACCCCGGCGCAAATTCAATCACTAACCGTGTGGTTTGGGCATCAAACTGTCCGGCCCGCACCTCGCGCACGTTGCCACCCACCGATTGTCGCGTGGTGCCACTGCCGAGCTGGGTATTGGGCAAATCCACCACAATACGGGTGGGGTTCGAGAGCATCTGGGCCGTGGGCTGGACGTTGCCATCGGTGGTAAACACGAGTTGATTCCTCTCGGCATCAAACCACCAATATTGCAGGGTTGCAGCCTGGGCCGGAGCCACCACCACCAGAGCACCCAGTGTCCCTAGGGTTCCTGAAATAAGCCAGCTCGACACCATACCCACAACCTTCAAACAAGCCATTGGACAGTATAGCGACGGGACGACCGGATCGGTAACCGGGGGAGGGGGGATCTCAGCGGTGCCCTAGCGCCTGCTCTAAGTCTGCGATTAAATCCTGCGGATGTTCTAGGCCAATGGATAGGCGCAGCAGGTTATCGGGCGTTCCGGTGCCCGGAGCCTCAATCGAGGCGCGATGTTCTAGGGTGCTGTGGGGGCCACCAAAACTGGTGGCACGGGTAAAAAGCTGGGTTTTCGTCGTCATCGCCAGGGCTGCTGTTTGACCACCGCCCACCAAAATCGAGAGGAGCCCGCCGTAGGCCCCAATCATTTGTCGCTGGGCTATCTCATAGCCGGGATGATCCGTCAGCCCTGGATAGAGAACGCGATCAATGGCGGGATGGGTTTGCAGCCATTGGGCTATCGCCAAGGCTGACTGACTCTGGGCCTTAACGCGCACCGCCAGGGTTTGTAGCCCCCGTAGAGTCAGCCAACAATCAAAGGGCGAGGGTACCGCTCCGCCAATGCCTTGAATCAGCTGTAGTTGGGCAAACAGCGGATTCGGATCTTTGGTAATCACCGCGCCGCCAATCACATCGCTGTGCCCCGCCAGGTATTTGGTCGTGGCATGAATAACAAAGTCTGCTCCATGATCCAGAGGCCGTTGTAGCACAGGCGATGGAATTGTGTTGTCGCAAGCCAGATAGGCATTCGCCTGATGGGCCAGGTGTGCAACGGTCTGAATATCGGTAATCGCCAGTTGGGGATTGGAAGGGGTCTCAATCAAAATCAGGCGAGTGTTTGACCGGATAGCCGTCTCCACTGCGGCCACATCCGTGGTGTCCACCAGGGTGTATTGCAACCCCCAAGGAGCCAGGATTTTGGCTAGCATTTCCTGCACCCCAAAATACACATTTTGAGGGGCCACCACATGATCGCCCGCCCTTAGCGCTTGCAGGAGCGTAAACGTCGCAGCAGAGCCCGAACCAAAGACAGCCGCCTCACAGCCCGCCTCTAACCCTGCCAACGCCGTTTCAAGATCCTGACGATTAGGGTTGCCACTACGGCCATAGACATAGCCCTGGGGATAGGACCCATCTTCCCCCCGCTCAAAGGTGGTGGATAGGTGAATGGGGGCTACTAGGGCACCTGTAGACGGGTCGATGCCCCTGCCGCTGTGAACCAACTCAGTTTCAATATGCATGGTTAACCAATCGATGAATCCACAAAAAAGCCTCGCCATAAAGACGAGGCTTTCGATCTATCGTGATATCCGCTTAGAGAGGGATAACCCTAGAAGCGGAAGGTGGTACGGATAACACCCCAGATGCCACGGCTATCAGGAGCACCCGCAACGCCAGCGTCACCTGCAACCACCGCAGGGGTCAAGGTCACGAACTGGTTGAAGGGGATTTCGTAGTAACCCTCAATCATCCAGGGGTTTTGGCGATAGCCAGCCAACTGGGGCAGTTGACCGCCATACACACCGAGCTGAGACCCCTCCAGGAAGAGGTCATTGAGGCCAGCACCAGCGGTCCAGCTAAAGTCGTTCCCACCCTGGAAGTCTTGGTAAGCCCCATGACCAGCCACAAAGAAGCGACCAAAGTCAAAGCTCACCAGGCCGGCGTAGGTATTGGTCTTTCCGCCCGGTGCAGCCAGGCCCGTGTTGTTGAGGGCGAAGGTGGAGGAGCGGTTGTTCAGCATGTAGACGATTGCGGCGTTGAAGGGACCTTCAGGAACGAAGTTCAACTGAGCAATAACGTTTTGGGGAGTGGCAGAATCAAAGACACCCACCGCAGGGTTTCCGGCATTGCCATAGGCAGAGCTATAGCCCAAATCCAGCACAATGCTATCGCTGAAGGCAACGTTGACACCGCCACCCACGGCATTGGAGCTGATCCCACCCGCATCATAGAACTGAGGGCCACTGGCATCAGCGACACCGGGGCCATCAAAGGGAACGATGGTGCTGGTCACCCAGTCATCGCCTTGCATACCGCGAGCCGCTAGGGTCACGTCAACGCGACTACCAACAGGGACGCTGTAGTAAAAGTCGTCAACGGTAACGTCATAGGCACCGCCGCCGCTGTTAGCCAAGCTACCAAAGGCCGCCAGGGCGGGGTTTCCGCTACCAGCTTGAAGACGAATTCGCAGGCGGTCGCTTCCGGTGAAGCTGGAGTCAAAGTTCAGGCGAGCCCGACCTTCAAAGCTAAAGCTATCTTCAACGCCGCCAATAGGAGTCGTATTGAGGCTGTTGAAGGGAGCGATGAGGGTGCCATCGGCTTGACCACGCAGTTTGGTAGTGGTGGAGAACTGCTGGGCGCGCAGGGTAGCGGTTTCCGCTTCCAGGGCATCCACACGACCGCGCAGGGTGGCCAGTTCAGCCTGGAACTCTTCTTGCAGACGACGGATGGCGGCCAGTTCTTCGGGGGGGATGCCAGACTGGGAAATCAGCACTGCCATCACGTCCAAACAGGCGTTCAGACCAGCGGCAAACTCGAAGCGGGTCAGCGCACGGCTGCCACGAAAGGTGCGATCCGGGTAGCCCTGAATACAGCCATAGTTGTCAACCAGGCTTTGTAGCGCCTGGAAGGCCCAGTCAGACGGGGACACATCGGTCAATTCGGAAACGCTGGTGATCTGAGCCAGTTGAATGGGCTCAGCCTGGACGCTTAGGTTCAGGTTAGGGGTCGTCTCAGCGGCAACGGCAACGCTAGAAACAGCAAAAGCAGCACCCGCAGCAGGGGCGGCTAACAAGGCTTTCCACAGTAGTTTAGACATTCGGTTATCTCTCCTCACACCTTATTAAAAAGGCTAGTTGTTCAGCAATCCAGGGAACAGATGGAATTCCATCGCTGGTAGCGCATCGTAGCAAACCTCCGAAGCCAGCCCTGTAAGGGTAGGATTGGAGATGCATCACGACCAATTTAGCAGATATCCCCCGTATCGACCAGACTAAAAATCTAGTCGCCATCGAGGTATACGCTTAGGACGTTCCGAAGATCGAGAAGTTCCTGAGTGGGAGAGGGTTGAGTCTAAATTCCTGTAAGGGTTGCCAGATCAGGCTTTGACGTTACCCTTGCCACCCGTAGGAGACAAGGGCTGGTTGATGTCATGGTCTAGGGAGCAATCAATGATTCTCCCTAGACCTCAAAGCGAACTAAACAGAGTTGCTGCTCATTAGAAACGGAAGGTGGTGCGGATCACACCCCAGATGCCACGGCTGTCAGGGGCACCCGCAACGCCAGCATCGCCCGCAACCACAGCAGGGGTCAAGGTCACGAACTGATTGAAGGGAATTTCATAGTAGCCTTCAATGATCCAGGGATTTTCGCGATAGCGAGCCAACTGAGGCAGTTGACCGCCATAGACCCCAAGTTGAGACCCTTCCAAGAAGAGGTCATTTAGGCCAGCGCCAGCAGTCCAGCTAAAGTCGCTACCCCCCTGAAAATCTTGGTAAGCTCCATGACCAGCCACAAAGAAGCGACCAAAATCAAGGCTAACCAGACCGGCGTAGGTATTGGTCTTTCCGCCCGGTGCAGCCAGGCCCGTGTTGTTGAGGGCGAAGGTGGAGGAGCGGTTGTTCAGCATGTAGACGATTGCGGCGTTGAAGGGACCTTCAGGAACGAAGTTCAACTGAGCAATAACGCTTTGGGGAGTCGTAGAGTCAAAGACACCCACCGCAGGGTTACCCGCATTGCCGTAGGCAGAGCTGTAGCCCAGATCGAGCACAACGCTATCGGTGAAGGCGATGTTGACACCACCACCCACGGCATTGGAGCTGATACCACCCGCATCGTAGAACAGCGGGCCGCTAGCATCGGCAACAGCAGGGCCATCAAAGGGAACGATGGTGCTGGTCACCCAGTCACCGCCTTGCAGACCGCGAGCGGACAAGGTGGCGGTGACACGATTGCCGACAGGGAAACGATAGAAAAAGTCGTCAACGGTGACGTCATAGTCAGCGCCACCGCTGTTAGCCAAGCCATTCCAGGCTCTTAGGGCGCGGTTACCACTGCCAGCTTGAAGACGAATTCGCAGGCGATCCTGTCCGGTGAAGCTGGAATCAAAGTTCAAACGAGCCCGACCTTCAAAGCTGAAGCTATCTTCAACGCCGCCAATAGGAGCCGTGTTGACGCTGTTGAAGGGAGCGATGAGGGTGCCATCGGCTTGACCACGCAGTTTGGTGGTGGTAGAGAACTGTTGGGCACGCAGGGTCGCGGTTTCCGCTTCCAGAGCATCTACACGACCGCGCAGGGTGGCCAGTTCAGCCTGGAACTCTTCTTGCAGACGACGGATGGCGGCCAGTTCTTCGGGGGGGATGCCAGACTGGGAAATCAGCACTGCCATCACGTCCAAACAGGCGTTCAGACCAGCGGCAAACTCGAAGCGGGTCAGTGCACGGCTACCACGGAAGGTGCGATCCGGGTAGCCCTGAATACAGCCATAGTTGTCAACCAGGCTTTGCAGTGCTTGGAAGGCCCAGTCGGAGGGGGATACATCGGTGAGTTCAGAGACGCTGGTGATCTGAGCCAGTTGCACGGGCTCAGCCTGCACGGTTAGGCTCAGGTTAGGGGCCGTCTCAGCGGCCACGGCCACGCTGGAAACGGCGAAGGCAACACCCGCAGCGGGAGCCGCTAACAAGGCTTTCCACAGTAGTTTAGACATTCGGTTATCTCTCCTCACACCTTTTAAAAAGGCTAGTTGTTGGGGCAACGTGGTTAAAGACCAAGCTACAAAGCTTGATTGACGCTGCTTAAACAATGGCTCTAGAAAGCGCAATACTTTTGAGAGCTATTGTCATTAGGAATATTACCAAACCCTGACCCATTTAACAATAAAGGCAGGTTAAGCCGGGATTAATAAATGAGAATACCCCCACAACTATGGGGGCTAGTTAGAGAGTGAGGTTAATCGTGGTAGTGAGCAGTCCTTGACTACTGGGCTAGATCAGGGGGAAGGAACGCTTGATCAACGGCGTGAATGACCCCATCACTGGCCATGATGTCCGCTGTGATCACTTGGGCATTGTTGATTAGGACGGCCCCAGTGGACTCATCCACCATCAGCGCCAAGGAATCATCGATGGTGGTAGCTCCCAGGGGGTGTCGTCAGTTTCTGGGGGATCTTCGGGTGGAATGGGACCAAAAACATTCAAAATTTCTGTTGACTCTAAAGATTTATCGCTATACTAGATAGACCGACGCGGGGTAGAGCAGTCTGGTAGCTCGTCGGGCTCATAACCCGAAGGTCCATGGTTCAAATCCATGCCCCGCCACCAAATCACGGCCCGATTCTTTTTTGAGAGTCGGGCCTTTGTGATGATTGGGCCTGGGGGGTAGGGGCGCATCACTCAAACACGACGGTGTCTTGCTGCTTGAGTTGCTTTTGTTCTCGTTTGGTCAGAGGACGCTGAACAGTGTCTAACTGCTGCTGGAGGCGCTCACGGCGGTCAATTTCGGGCAGTTTGAGCACAATGCCCGCCGCCAACCAGTAGTAGACGTTCACCGGATCCACATCGAGGGGATAGTAGTAAGGAAAAATGCTGATAAACAGCACAAATACCCACATGGCCGCCCCATAGCCCCTGAGGCTAGGGTCTTGGATGGATCGGTAGGCTTTGAAAGTGGCGGTGGTTAGGGTGAGGTATAGCGCCAGGGTGGCCAGTAGGCCAAGGGGGCCAATTTCGTAGAGCAGTTTGGGATGGTAGGTTTCCACCAGTTCTGTTTGGCCAAAGATGCGGGCGGCGTTGGTGGCACGGCCTACCCCTCGACCCAAAAAGCCTTCCTGTTGTCGTTGTGCCCATTGAAATTGCTGCATGATGAATGCTTGGGGCGGAGAGGCGGCCCAGCGATTCTGAAAGCTGGTCACACGTTCGTTAACGACCTCTGGATTTTGAACCATAAAAACGCCGATCAAAAAGACCAAGCCCAGACCCACGGGCAGAAAGCGCTTGAGGTTGGCTACTTGGCCAGTGAGAATGAGCAACCCTAGGATGGTGGTGGGCACCAGAGCAAGGGCAATCCGCTGGCCCGACACCACCGCCATGACCCCTACGGCGGCTAGGCTTAGTAGGCCCATGATGCGCCAAACCGGAGATCGGTCGCTAAAGGCGGTGCCAAAGGCGAAGAAACTACTGGAAATGAGAAACCAGCCCCATTGCCAAGGTGCATTGAAGGTACCCGGCAGCCGAATTTGTCCTTGGGAGGGGGCATAGAGTAGCGATCCACCGACTAGGCAGCGGGCCTCTAGGGAGGCTCTGAAAAGCTCGGCCCCTTCCCCCACGGTGCCTTGACACCGACCTGTCTTCAGCATTAAAAACTGGGCGAACCCTAATAAACAGCAGATTAAAATCACCACCACCTGCGCCCGCAGCAGCCAATACACATCCTGGCGATCCCTCAGCAAGTAGTAAATGCAGGGAATCAGCAGCACATAGCCCAGTAGCACCTTGAGCCCCAGAACGCCAATGAGGATCGGAATTTCGCCAGAGGCGGAGAGTTGTTGACTGCCGTTGACCACCAGCAGGGTTAAACCACACAACGCGAGCAGGACAATCAACGGCCCCTTGATGGCGGGAGGAATAATGAGGGGTTGTCGGGTTTTGCGGCAAAACTGTATGACCCCCAGTAGGGCCGGGAAAAAGATGGCATCCTTAGCCAGTTGCAAAATGCCGCTGCCGCCCAGGGCATAGACCACTGTGCCCCCGAATGGGACATAGAAAATGAAGGCATAGATAGCCTGCCGGGGATAGCGATAGGCCATGGCCATGGTGACCATAGCCGCCGGGGCCGCTAACCCCACCTTTGGCCCTGCCACGAGGGCGGCCAGCACCCCTACCACCCCTGCCGCGAATAGGATCGTCGAGAGGTAGCTAATGAGCGCTTGCCGTTCTTTTTTAATCTGGCGCTGTCTGGCCCGTTCTTCTCGGCGGGCTTGTTTGGGGTCGAGGGTTTCTGGAGCCGTCGCTGCGGTTGGGGTGCCCGCCCCCGGTTTACCTGCGCTATTTTTGCCTGACCGTTTTTTGCCCGTCATTTTTTTGCCCGACCGTTTTGCTCCCTCTGGTGGGGACGGAGGCACGGCGTGAGACGCTTTGGGGGGGCGGGTGGCTTTGGCCATCGGCAAACGAGGGGGAAACAACAGCGAGGGCGATTCCACTCTAGCGAAATCCTGCGTTATGGCGAGTCCTAGATCTGGGGCGCGATGTCCTTGTGCTCTATCGGCAGAGAAGCCTAGGAATGATCACCGCCCGATTATGGCCATATTCCCCAATATCTTGACCATATTTTTAAGCCGTATGGTGATCTCAAAGTTCCGAATCTCTAGTCCATGATTTTTACTAGGTTATTCTAACTGGCCATCGCTATCCACCAGGCCGAACTCTATGGCCAACTGGCCCAGGCTAACCAAGAACTCAACCGCCTCGCCCGCACCGATGCCCTCACGCAACTGGCCAACCGTCGCTGGCTCGATGAATATCTGCGGCAGGAGTGGTATCGCTTGGCCCGCCTAGGACACCCCCTCAGCGTCGTGCTGATCGACGTAGACCACTTCAAAGCCTACAACGACACCTACGGCCACGCCGCCGGAGATCAAGTCCTCAGCGCCATTGACCGATCAATAAAAACCTCTGTGCGGCGATCCACCGATCTGGCGGCCCGCTATGGGGGCGAAGAATTTGCCCTCGTGCTGCCCAACACCGAGACCGCTGGTGCCCTTCAGGTGGTTGAGACCATCCGTCAAACCCTGCAAAAGCTAGCCCTCCCCCACGGAGCCCAAGCCCATCAGCCCTTTGTCACCCTCAGCTTTGGCCTTGCGACCCAGACCCCCACCCCCACCGAACCCTGGGAACAACTCATGCACCAGGCGGATATTGCCCTCTATGCCGCCAAGGCCAAAGGCCGAAATCGCTACGATGTGTTTGGAACCCAATGGCCCAATTCAACGACATAGGAACGAGGGGCTTTTTTGTTTAAGGCTCATGTCGGGAGAATCTGCTGTGGTACGCAAAACTGCTCAACGCTTTTTGGCCCTCGCCCTGGCCGCCTATAGTATAGCCATGGTGGGGAGCTTGGCCCATGGCCTAACCCGTCCGGTTTGGGCGGTCGAACCGGGGGGAGCCGATCCTCCGGTGGTCATCGAGTTCCCGGTGATGGTCGAACCTACAACGCCACCGTCCGCAACGCCACCATCCGCAACGCCACCGTCCGCAACGCCACCGCCTGCGACGCCACTGTCCACGACGCCACTGTCCACTGCTGAATACGGGGCTCCCCCCATCGAGGAGTTCCCCCCAGTCCTAGGGACTGGGGAGGATGCCGACAACGGCTGGGGATTGGCCACCGATCTAGAGGCCAACCCCAGCGAAGTCACGGGATCGGTCGCAGAACCAGAACTAGAGGTCACCACCCCAGAAGACACCCCAGAAGACACCCCAGGGTCGGAACCTTCGGCGGCGATGGCGGGTTTGTTGCGAGGGCTGTCCCCCGATCAGGTCAAGCGCAGCCAGTTACTCATGGAGGCGGATCGCCATCTTTTAGCGGGAGATCGGGCGGCGGCGGATGTCCTCTATCGACAGGCCAAGGAGGCGAAGTGGTTGGCGGAAATGACCAGCGGCACAGCCATTATCCCCATCACCGACCCGGAGGAACTGCCCGCAGCGGGTCGGGTCTATTGGCGAGAGGCCCAGGCTGGCTTAGAGTCTGGGTTTCCAAACCGGGTGTTGGTGCCCCTGGAACTCTTGGTGAAGGACTATCCTGAATTTTTGCCCGCCCAATCGCTATACGTGCGCTACCTCATTCAGCAGGAACGCATGGATGAGGCGCGGCAGTTGTTGGAGGCGGTGGCGCTGCGGTTTCCCTATCATCCCGATGTGCTGAGGGCGGAAATTCAGCTTCAGATGGCCCAGGAACAGTGGATTGAGGCCGCTATCACCGCCAATCAGTTTGCCTTGCTCAACCCAGACCACCCCGACGCCGCTGCCATGGAGCAACTGGCCCAGGACAATTTCAACCGTTTTCGGGGACAGGTGAACGCTAACCTCACCCGCAATTTAGTGGGCAATATCATTACCGGAGCCGCCAGCTATTTCCTCACAGGGGGGCTGTTTGGGCCATTCACCGCCATCAATTCTGGCATTTTGCTGATGCAGGGGGAAAGCGCCCTCGGTCAACAGGTCGCCGATCAGGTGAAACGACAGTTGCCCATCGTCACCGACCCGGAGGTACGCAACTACGTCAACGACATTGGCCACAAGCTAGCGGCCCTAGCCGGACGGGACGAGTTTAACTACACCTTTGAGGTGGTCATGGACGACAGCCTGAACGCCTTTGCGTTGCCGGGGGGCAAAATCTTCATCAATGCCGGAGCGATCACCAACAGCTACTCCGAAGCCGAACTGGCCGGACTGCTGGGCCACGAAATTTCCCATGCGGTGCTGTCCCACGGCTTCCAAATGGTGACCCAGGGCAACCTCACCGCCAGTCTCGCCGCCTTCATCCCGATTCCAGAGGTGGCCAACCTCACCGCCAACCTGATTGTGGCCGGATATTCCCGCGACATGGAACGGCAGTCCGATATTTTGGGCACAAAACTGCTGTCCACGGGCCACTATGCTGCTGATGGTCTCCATAATCTAATGGCCACCCTGGAGGAAACCTATGGCAACCGGGGCGTCACCTGGTTTTCCTCCCACCCCAACCCTAGGGATCGGATTAACTACCTAAAACAGTTGATTGACCAAGGCGGCTTTGACCGCTATGCCTACGAGGGGGTGGAAAAGCACCTAGCGATGCGCCAAAAAACCATCCAGCTCATCAACGAATACAGGTTGGAGCAAGGCCGCCCAGACAAGATCCCCATCCGCCGCTAGGCCAAGCGCACCCGAGGCAACGATGGCCTCCCGTAGGATGGGGCAGATGGCATCGTTGCAGGAAATCTTTACATAATTTTCATAATTGCGCGTATAATCCTGACAAGACATCTACCAAGCATCAGTGGTTATACCGTGAATGTTGTGATCGGTATCACGAAACTTAAGTCGTTCTGTGCGTATTGTGTTGATTGATGAAGGCTTCAGTGTTATGGGAAGGCTGGCCATGGATCAGGGGTTGAAATCGTTGCGTATCGTCGGTCACCTTGTGCGCGGAGTGTGCTATGGAGGGGGCTCCATCCCAGGCCATCCGGCTCAGCTCACCACCATTCCTCCAGAGCGGGTGGGCTTACAGGGGGAGTATGATCACGATGGTCTCGCTAAGCGCATCCAGGCTGAATTTAAAGATCGCCTAGGTCGAATCGATGCCGCCAAGGTCAGCATCAAACAGCGGGGCGGGGTGATTATCCTCAGCGGGCAGGTGGATGGCCACGATGTTCTCGACGACCTGATCGCCATTGCCCTGCGCAGTGAAGGCACCACCCACGTCGAGGTATGCGATATGGTGATCTCCGCCCTGACCACAGGATTGCAAGTGGCCTAGGCTTCGCTAAAGCGCAATCTTAAAGCTACCGTA
Source organism: Phormidium sp. FACHB-1136 (assembly GCF_014697375.1). Classification (GTDB taxonomy): domain Bacteria; phylum Cyanobacteriota; class Cyanobacteriia; order Phormidesmidales; family Phormidesmidaceae; genus Nodosilinea. The sequence continues at coordinate 26,439 of NZ_JACJRS010000030.1, read as the reverse complement.
AAGTCTCCGAAAATCCCTCATCCTCCTCCCCAGCCACCGCCGCCTGGGTCATGTCCGCTTCCTTTTGTTTAAGGGCATCCCAGCGCTGCTCCAGTTCTTCCCGCTCCTGCTTTAGGTTGCGTTCCAACTCTTGAATTTCATCGCGGCGGGCGGCGGTTTCTAGGGCGCGTCGGTCTACCTCTTGGCTTTTCAGGGTAAGAGACTGTCGCCACCGTTCGGCCCGTTCAATTTCCTGCTCTAGGGCTTCGGGGGTCACCCCATAGCTGAGGTAGTGATCCACCAAATCAAGCACCCAAGGGGTAGCATCTTCAACGGTGCCCACCTGATTCAAGCCATCCAGTTCCACCAACACCAGGGCTCCTTCCTGGAAGGCCAACACGCGGGTGGTTTCGACCAAGCGCTCGGTCGCGATCCGTTCCCAGGTGGCTTCGGAGGTGCGCACCGCCAGCAGTGCCAATTCGGCCCCGCCAAGGAATGCTTTTTTTTGCACCTTCGCCAGATATTGCATGGGCGGATATGGGGATACCTATGGCTTGAGTATACCGCTAGAGTTTGCCTTACCGTAGGGTGGACTGGGAACTGATAGCCAAGGGCAATGCCAGCGGCTCTCGACTGTCCATGGCCTGAACCTCGATGGCCTCCACCAGCCCCTGCTGATCATCGACCCACACTTGGCGGGCACGAATCACCTGGTTGGTCTGAAGGGTAACCAGGGCGAAATGGCGCTGGGTTTGGCCATGCTGCTGTCGCCAGCGGGGCACCCTAGCGGCATTGAGGTACAGGGTGGAGCCATCGCTGTGGGTTTGGCGGCGCAGGTGATCCTTGCGGTGGCGCAGGGTATGGTGCATGTGGCCAAAGGCGACCAGGGGCACCGCCTTGCCGCGATCCTTAGCGTAGGCAATAGCCGCGGCCAGATCAGGATCGCCAAAGTCGCCGCCGAGGGGTTTCCAGTCTCGCCCACAGGGATCTTCGGGCGCATCCCCCAAGCCCTTGGGGCCGCAGTGGCCGATGAAAATTAGATTATCGTAGCGGGTCGCATCCACCGCCTGACAAATCCGCTCAATGGAATCCTGAAAGTGTTGCACCCCGTAGCGTTCGGCGTAGAAGGGGGCGTTCGTCCAATCTGATCCCCCCCAGCTAAAGGGCCGTCCCCCTACCACCGAAAGGCCAAACTGGGGCAAATCCACATGGCCATAGCCCACATGGCAGTCGCCCAAGTCCTGCAACTGCTGGGCCACCCAATCCTCGTGCTGGCGGTTGTAGGGGCATTTTTTGCGGCCCCAAGGGGTGGCGGTATACCAGGCATCGTGGTTGCCCAAAATCACCGCTTTGGGCAGATCCAGCGCAGCCACCTGACGCACCACATCCACCACCTCGTTGCCAAAATCCCCTACAAACAGCACCAAATCGACCGCTAACCGATGCAGCGCCACGGCATCGGCGTCGCTCCATTGATCATGGACATCCCCCACAATGGCCAGGGTGAGCGGGTTGGAGTCGGTGGCGGGGCGCACAGGGGAGGGGGCAAGGGAGGTCATGGGCTGGCCGGGAAGGGAATGGAAGAGACGGCTTTGATGGACTTCTTTTATTAAAGGCCAAAATTAAAAGACAATAAACGGGTATCAACCGGGCCAAAGCCATGTCTTACCTGATTTTTACCGACCTCGACGGCACCCTCCTCAATGGGGAAACCTACGACTACCAGGCGGCTCGGCCTGTGTTAGCTACCCTAGCGGAACGGGGGATTCCCGTCATCCCGGTGACCAGCAAAACCCGTGCTGAGGTCGATCATCTGCGGCAGGATTTGGGCCTGCGGGATCCCTTTGTGGTGGAAAACGGTAGCGCCATTTATCTCCCTAGAACAGGACTGCCCTTTGACCTGCCGGAGGGGGAAGACGACGGCGACTATCGCGTCATCGCCCTAGGGTGCAACTATGTGACGGCGCGGGCGGGGCTGAAGGCCATTGCCCAGGATCTGGGCCGTCCCCTCAAGGGCTTTGGCGATTGGAGCGTTGACCAAGTGGTGCAGATCACGGGATTGTCTCCCGAATCCGCGAAACAGGCCAAAGCCAGGGACTTTAGTGAACCCTTTATGACCCCCAAGAACTTGTCCGCCGAGGATCTCCAAGCCGCTGTCGAGGCCATGGGCTTTCGGGTCGTGCTGGGGGATCGCTTCTCCCATCTGATCGGCGGCGGAGCAGGCAAAGGGGAAGCCGTGCGACACCTAACGGCCCTCTACCAAACCGCCCATCCCAATGACCCCCTGGTCACCGTGGGCCTTGGCAACAGCCCCAACGACATCCCCATGCTGGCAGCGGTGGATCACCCGATCATTCTGCCTGGAACCGCTGGCCCCCATCCTCAACTAGCCGAACGAGGTTGGCCCGTCGCCCCGGCCCTGGCCCCAGGCGGTTGGGCCGCTGCGGTGAAGGCTCAGCTTGGCCTGGAGATTTAGGGATTAACTAGGCTTCGGGATTCGCTGGACTTAAGGATCGACCCAGCGTCCGTCGGCTTTGATCAGGTTGATCAGTTCCTCAACCCCCTGATCTTCGGGCACTTTTTTAATTTCGTCGCGGCCCCGGTACAGGGAAATGTAACCGGGGGTTTTGCCTACATAGCCATAGTCGGCGTCGGCCATTTCCCCAGGGCCATTGACGATGCAGCCCATCACCGCAATGTCTAGCCCGGTGAGATGTTTGGTGGCTTCGCGGACTTTGTGGAGCACTTCTTCCAAATTAAACAGGGTGCGCCCACAGGAGGGACAGGCGACGTATTCCACCATGGTTTTTCGGAGACCCAGCGCCTGCAAAATGCTGTAGCAGGCGGGAATTTCCTTTTCGGGGGCTTCGGTGAGGGACACGCGGATGGTATCGCCAATGCCTTCGGCCAAAAGGGTGGCGATGCCAGCGGTGGATTTGATCCGACCATACTCGCCATCCCCCGCTTCGGTGACACCTAGGTGCAGAGGGTAGTCCATGCCGAGGTCGTCCATGCGCTTGGCCATCAGGCGATAGGCGGCCAGCATCACGGGTACCCGCGAGGCTTTCATGGAAATCACCAAGTTACGGAAGTCCAGGGATTCGCAGATGTGCAGGAATTCCAGGGCCGATTCCACCATGCCTTCGGGGGTGTCGCCGTAGGTAAACAGCATCCGCTCGGCCAACGATCCGTGGTTAACGCCGATGCGCATGGATTTGCCCTGGTCGCGTAGGGATTCCACCAGGGGCTTAAGGGTGTCGCGAATTTTGTGGCCGATGTCGTCAAATTCTGCTTGGGTATATTCGGTGCGGCTGGCCTGGGGCTTTTCAAACACGTAGAGGCCCGGATTGATGCGCACCTTATCGACGTGCTTGGCCACCTCCAGGGCGATCTTCATGCCGTTGTGGTGTACATCGGCCACCAAGGGCACGGGCTGGTAGGTGTCTTCAAGGATTTTGCGAATGTCCGCCAAGGCTTTGGCATGGGCCATGCTGGGCACCGTGACGCGGACGATCTCGCAGCCAATTTCGTGCAGGCGGCGGATGGCAGCGGCAGAACCCTGAATATCCAGAGTGTCTTCGTTAATCATGGACTGCACCACCACGGGATGTCCCCCGCCAATGGTGACGCTGCCCACGGGTACCGGGCGAGTTTTGCGACGGTGGATGGTGGTATCGAAGGGGTCAAAGGCCGGGGTGGTCGAAGCCTGGGACACAGGATTGGGAAGGGTTTGCATAGCCTTTGCTCTAGGGTTGCCGGAGGTTTGCCGATACAGAAACACCGAGTTAGACCAATCGCCCCCAGGACGACCCCTAACCGGGTTCCGATGTGCCACAACATTGGTTTACAGTCATCTCCCAGAGTGCCACAGAATGGCCCCTTTGCAGCCTAACTTGCGTCGATGGTAGGGATTGATGGGCCGCAAGGCATCCATGAGATAGCAAGACATCTATCATCTATAAGGTATGTTTGCCTGAGAGTGGATTCAACCCTCTGTCGCTAGCATCGCTGGCATCCCGGCAGGAAGGACTGTCAAAGGGATGATTTTTTGCTATGCTAGAGCAGCAATACGCGGATGTGGCGGAATTGGTAGACGCGCTAGATTTAGGTTCTAGTTTCGCAAGAAGTGAAGGTTCAAGTCCTTTCATCCGCATGATTACAACCCAACCCCTGCTCCCAAATACGAGCCTTACCGCCGCCTAAGGGGTTAGGGGTATTTTTTTAGGGCCAGCGGGAGGCAATCGGCATTCGCCAGCCCATACCAAAGGCGCGGTCGGTCACTTTGAGGACGGGGGGCGCTTGGCGGCGTTTGAATTCGGCCCTGGCGACGAGGCGCGTCACTCGATCCACCACCGCCGGATCATGTCCAGCGGCGACGATATCGGCGGTGGATTCGTGGCGCTGCACTAGGCGTTCCAAAATGTCGTCTAGCACCTCGTAGGGCGGCAGAGAATCTTGATCCACCTGGCCCGGTTTGAGTTCGGCGCTGGGGGGTTTGGTGAGAATGTGGGTAGGAATCAAGCCCTGGGGAGTTTGACCTCGCAGATGGGCCAGGGCACCGAGGGGATCGCCGTTGGGGTCAGTAGATTGGACACCTTGCCCTTGTTGATTCAGCCAGTGGCAGAGGGCATAGACCCGCGTTTTGGGTACATCGGCAATCACCGCTAGGCCACCGTTCATGTCGCCGTAGAGGGTGCAGTAGCCCACCGCCATCTCAGATTTGTTGCCCGTAGACAGCAGCAAATGGCCAAATTTGTTGGAAATCCCCATCAATAAATTGCCCCGAATGCGGGACTGGATATTTTCCTCAGCAATGCCGGATTCGGTGCTCGCAAAGAGGGGTTCGAGGACTTGATCGTAGCCTTCCATGAGGGGGCCGATGGCGAGGGTGTGGTGGGGAGTCCCCAGGGTTTCGCAGAGGGCGAGGGCATCGCTAACGGAATGATCGGAGCTGTAGGGGGAGGGCATCAGCACCGCAAGCACCTGACCGGGGCCGAGGGCCGCTGCCGCAATCGCCGCCACCAGGGCCGAATCGACCCCACCACTGAGGCCGACCACAACCTTGCGAAAGCCGCACTTGCGGGCATAGTCTTGCACCCCCAGCACCAGGGCCAGCCAGAGGGCTTCGTTGTCGTCGGTGGGCAGGGGGGCGACGGTTCCCGGCAGTAGGTCGGCCTTGGCGAGGTCGTACTCCACCACCATCAGCCCAGTTTGGCAGGAGGGCAGCCGCGCCACCAGTTCCCCCTGGCGGTTGAAGGCCATGCTGGTGCCGTCAAAAATCAGGTCGTCATTGGCCCCCACCTGGTTGGCATAGAGGATGGGGCAGCGGAACCGAGTGGCGCTGTGGGTCAGCATCGCCGCCCGCAGTTGGGGCTTTTGCAGCGAAAAGGGCGAGGCCGATAGGTTAATCACCAAGTCCACCCCGGCCTCGGCCAAGTCGGCAATGGGGTTGCGGGGATAGCTGCGTCCACCCCAAAATTCCTCGTCGTTCCACAGGTCTTCGCAGATGGTGATACCCAGGTTCACATCGCCCTCAGGGGTGCTGAGGGTAAAACGGCTTGGCCCTGTCCCTGGCGCAAAATAGCGGTCTTCGTCAAACACATCGTAGGTGGGCAGCAATTGTTTATGGAACACCTGCTGCACCTGCCCCCCCTGTAAAAGCGCCGTGCTGTTGAACAGGGGCTTTTCCCCCCGCTGGCGGGCATTGGGATTCGCCGCCGCAAAGCCCACGAGCACCGCCAATTCCGGGGGCAATTCCGTGGCCAAATCCTCCAACCGCTGGGCCATCGCCGCAATAAAACCGGGCCGCAGAAGCAAGTCACGAGGCGGATAGCCACAAAGAGCCAGTTCCGTCGTCACCAACACCTGCGCTTCCATGGCTTGAGCCTGTTGCGCCGCTGCCACAATCTGCTGGGCATTGTGGGACAGGTCGCCGATGGTGGGATTGAGTTGGGCAATGGCGATTTTCATGGGGGAATAGGTAGATAGGGCGACGGGAGAGTTTGCCAGCTTGTGCTTAAATCTACATTCAGCAGGTTGAATTTTGATTAATAGAGTGTATTAAGATTTTGCTTTCCAGCAGTGCTTACTGGCAAGGATGGTGGAAAGCAACGCCCAAAAATAGGGCCGTTTAGAAATATGGTGGCAAGCATCGTCTTAGGAAAGTAGATATTCTAGAGTTTCTATTCTACAAGGCTTTCAGTGATCGGCGGTCGTCACTACTCAGGCTTAAACCACTCATAGCAGACGAGTTGAATATCTTCATCAACAATGGATTCTAATAGTGTTTCTTGCTCATGTTCGTCTAAAAGATCTCGACCGATTTCTTGTTCCACGAAGAATTCGTCTAGAGCGTCAATCAGAATAAGACGATCACCATGCGTTTTAAAGGTGTTCCAAATCACTCGAATTTCCTTGTCATAAGATCGCAACTCTTCATTTATAAGAATCTTGAGCACTTTTTCAATGGTATCTGGTAGCGGCTTGTCCAAGCTATCGAGCCAACTTTGATCCGTAAGAGCAGTATAAATAGTACTCATAAGTTTGTTGAGCTTGCGAGGGATTCTTGCTCTAACTCGATCTCTTCTTAATTCGTCCAGGATATTTGTGACCGCATCCTCTAGAACAGGAAAAATGGTGTTGTCAAAAGCTGCCGCAGATAATTTGTCATGTTCAGGATAATCTTGTTGTGTGCATTCGATCATCTTAAAGATTTTCCGCTTCTCTCTCGTAGCATACTGAGGATCAGTAGCAATCAATCCGTTGATACGAGGATAGAAACACCAAAAGTGGCGCTCCTTAGCTCGAAATGCCAAAAATACACCATCTTTTCCATTTACTCGGGTGCTATGAATCCCCATGGGAATGCCTGCCAAAGCACCTTTCCCGACTCTTGATAAAAATTCTAGAAGTGGGAAACGCATTTGATCGGCTGAAACAAAATCAATACTTTGCTCTAATTCATTTAAGATTGCGGCTTTTTCTAAATCGCTATTTGCTTCTTTAAGTCGAATCAATTCTTCGATAGACCGATCCGAAATTTCTTCCCCTAGAATGCTTCCGTCTAGACCAACTTCATTATCGATTATCGCAATACGAGACTGAAGTCGCTGCACTAATCGAAGTAGATTTTCAAGCCCTTCTTCAGGAAAACAGTTGTAAATATAAAGTAATTCATAGGGAGTACCAATGCGGTCAATCCGTCCTGCTCGCTGGATCATCCTTACCGGATTCCAGTGTAAATCATAATTGATAATAACTCCAGCATCCTGAAGATTTTGTCCCTCGGATAGCACATCAGTACAAATCAAGATATCGATTGGAAATTGCTGAGCCTCTTGACGTTGATCTTCATCCTCACAGTTGGCATTAGGAGCAAACCTTCGTACCTTGTCCCAACGCTGGATTCCTGATGTTGCTCCGGTTAGGATTTCTATTGTTGGAAATCTTTTACTATTGCCATCTGTTATTTCCATTGATTGCAGCCAACTTTTATCTTGAAGTAGTTCTTTATGTAGATATAGAACTGTTTCTTTGAAGTAGCTAAAGACGATGACCTTTCTTCCAGGCAAATGAGTTTTTGTTAATTCCTTGAAAGCCATAAGCTTTCGATCATAATCTCTTTTTTGAGCCACGGAAGATTGAATTTCACGTAATTTTTTGAGAATATCTTCTAAATTTTTGAAGTCGTCTGATATTTGATCCTTTAATTGATGAAGATCATAGTCTGAAATAGAGATTTGTTCTAGGGATGCTAAAATTTCACTAATGTCGATAGTGCTTTCTCCATCAGTCTCTGCGGCGATAATTTTACGAAATGCTTTTGCACTGAGCACCTTACCTTCATCTAGACAAGCTAAAAACTCACTTTGGAAATCTCGTTGAGTTTGAATACTGGCTTCAAAGGCTGCTATTGAACTCTCTAATCGCTTCAGCCATAGGGACTTCATTAAAGCAACTAGAGCTTGATTTCGCTTTACTTGGGTTTTCTCATCTTTGCTCTGCCTATACTTAAAGGCTTTGACGTTATATGGGGCTAAGTTTAGTCGATCAATCTGTGCTCCTATTTTGGCATATAGCCCTTTAAAACTATCTTCAAAGTTATAAGTGAATTTCTCTAGTTGTCGCTTGGGAAATCGAATTTCCTGTCCACCGATCCTAATCTCTTCTCCTGCTTCTTGACGCTTGATTACATCCTGACGTGATCGCCTTACCATTGTTTGTAGGAGTAGCTCTGTAATCTCAACATTTCCTTTAGCTAGCGCCTTAAAATAACTATTAAGATTGTAGATTCCCCAATCTCGATAGTAAGATTCTATGTTGCGGGTCATTAATAGAATCTGATGATAAAGATCATAAATGCTGTTATTAATGGGTGTTGCGGTGAGCAGCACAACCCGCTTGCCGCGCTTACCAGAGCCCAACAGCTTTTGTAGATTTTGATAACGATTAGTGCTGGAATTTCTGAAGTTGTGAGACTCATCTATAACTACAATGTCATGATTCTTAAAAGAACTAATATCAAACGTAGTACGTCCTATTTCTTCTTGAGAAAGAATATCAGCTTTAATGCCGAATTCATCTAGCTTCTTGCGCCAAATTAAGTCTCGGATCTGGGCTGGACAAATCACTAGAGCGCGAGGCACTCGGCCTGGTTGTCGATCCTTGACGAGGTAATGCTCAATTAGTCGCAATCCAATAAAAGTCTTACCCAGACCCACAGCATCGGCTACCATCACGGCCTGATGACGCTCCAATAACCTAACGGCTCGTTCAAAGCCTTCCTGTTGGAAACTCGCCAAGTCTAAAACGGTTCGGTTATCGCTCTCAATATGAATGTCGTCTCGAAATAATTCAAATAGCGCCTTGAGAAATACTTGATAGGGCGTATATTGCTTACTACCAAACTTTGAACTTTCTAGCGCATCTAGTAACTTGGGCTTATAGTCTTGGTCTACATCTGGATCATTCCAAAATTTATGAAACCAATTTTGTCGTAAATCGCGGCTTATTGATTCCTGTTTAATCAATACATTTAGCTCAGTATTTCCTACTAAACCATATGGCGTTAAGTTGCTAGAGCCAATAATACTATTACGGTTAAAAATGTAGGCTTTGGCATGAAGAAATTTACCGATTGATCCCTCGGCTCCACCATAAAGTCTTACTTGTATTTTTTCTTGCCTAAGAAATTCTATTAGATTATCAATCAGCGCTTTATAATTACGGTTAAAGGGCTGCTGGTCTAACTGTTCCTGAATGTTCCGGCGATAATATGTCTTGAGATCAATATGATCCGTTTCCGCTAATCTAATGGATGGATCTCGGCCAATTAATAAACGTAAGCTATCTAATTTACTAAATCCCTCCTGAAGTCTAGACCAAGCTTCAACTTGAAAATAGCCTGTAGCAATATCTAAATCTTGTTCATAATATTCCAAGATGAGAGAACGGAGAACATCTTCGAGTTTATGAAGATCATTGTCAATGTAATCCGGTAGATGCATGTTTTTATGAATTCCTTCTGCAGGGCTACAATGTATTTTTAGGATACTAGACACCTAGAAAACTAGCTTCATAGAAATTCTAGATAGTTTTTCAGAACACTAAAATCTATGCCTAGCAAGACATTTAGAAGTTCATCATCTAATATAGTCTTTGAGAATGTCATTTCGATTTGGGTGACGTAGTTTGCGGAGTGCCTTTGCTTCAATCTGACGGATGCGCTCACGGGTAACGTTAAAAATCTGGCCAATTTCTTCCAGTGTCTTCATGCGTCCATCATCCAGACCATAGCGCAGACGCAGCACGTCACGCTCTCGGGGACTGAGCGTGCTGAGAACACTCTCGATATCTTCTCGCAGCAGGGTTTTAAACACATACTCTTCGGAGGTATCTATCTCCGAGTCAATGGCATTATTTAAGCAAAGATATTCCTCCTTATTACTAATGGCATCGAGAGCAACAGTAGACAGACTCGATTGAATAATAAATTGTAGACTTTTAATGTCCATTTCCATGAAAGTAGCAATCTCTTCATACGTAGGTTTTCTCCTAAGCATTAGAGAGAGTAGCTTTGCGGTTTTCTTGATCCTAGAGATCTTTTCATATACGTGAACTGGCAAGCGAATCATACGAGATTTATCATCAATAGCACGAGTGATTTTTTGACGAATCCACCAAGTAGCATACGTTGAAAATTTAAAGCCTTTGGTGTGATCAAACTTTTCAACTGACCGAATTAGCCCAATATTACCTTCCTGAATTAAGTCAAGAAGTTCTAATCCTCTGCCCTGGTATCTCTTAGCTATGGAAATAACTAGCCTTAAGTTGCTTAAAATCATCTTATCTCGAGCCCGTTGATCCAGATGAACGCGGTGGCGAAATAATTCAGTGGTAAAAAATACCCCCTCTTCCTGTCTTACTGCCTCAGCCCACCTCTCCCATTCTTCGAGAGTAAGTTCCTTTTCCTTTTCCTGTTCCCGCTTCTGTAGATCGTTGTCTTCTAGATCGTAAAGAATATCACGTAGTCTGATCAGATCAGCTATTCTTCGAGCTAGCAAAATTTCCTCATCAGCTCTCAGAAGTCTAATTCTTCCGACTTGGAAAAGATATTCTTCAAAAGCACTTTTTGGTGTCCTAGATCCCTTACCTAAAACTGCCTGAGCCTTCGCAAATACACTGATACTATGAGTTTTTTGATGTTGCTGATAGTGCAATTCGGAAGGGGATTTATCTACATCTAACTTGAGCGAGTTAATATATTTGAGCGAGCTACAGCTAGGATTAAAGCGATTTACATAATAAAAGACAAAGGAAAACTCTTTTTCATATTTATTATTGAGATAGCGATGTGCAGATGCAAACATTATCTCTTGATAGTCAGATGCGCCAATCAGTATTTTTTTCGATATACTGTCTACGCTATCTAGAGCTTTATAGACTCTCTTTAAATACTCATTCATCTGAAATGACAGCTTAAGATCGACAGCCTTAAAAGATATAAAAAATATCTGAAAAATACTAGTTTCATCACGATGGCAAGCGATTGTGTAAATCTGATTAACAGCTTGCTGAAAGACTAAATGCTTTGGTTCAATAGTCTCTATTGGATAGACATTGGCTTCTGCATCATATCCAAGCATTCTAAATAATTTGACGATGCCATCAACGGATCGAATCTTGCTAATATCACTTGCTTGTATCGTCGATTTATTTAAATCTTCAGCTAAAGATTTTGAGGTGTCATCTACTAGCAAACCTAGTTCCGAGATGTCATCTATCGACAAAACTAGCATCGATTCATGATCAGACGATAAATCTAGTGAGTCATTCATCTTGTATGCTATGGACATCTAAGTCCAGAGTATTACGGAGATCGTGACCGCAAAATGTACATTCAAAATAGAAGTATTACCAGCTAGAACTTATGGAATTTTCTTGGATACGTTCTTTCTGAAGATGGCTTCTGTGATATGCGGATTCTGCTGTACACCATATAGTCTAATAATAAGTGATACTTTTTAAGTTGACAAACTTTCAAAGCCAATAATAGACACAAAAGTCTCTGTAAATTCACGGATTTTTATTTGGATGCAATCGGTCTATACGCAATCCGTGTTCATCAAAGGTCTGATACTTCAAGGATTAGGAATGTCAGGCGGGAACCACTGGCTGAGGGCGGTGAGGGTGGTGATAGCCGTGAGGTTGTATTGCAAAGGCGTAATCGAAATATAGCCCTCCTGGATGGCTTGGACATCGGTGGAGACGGCGAGAATGGCCTCCCGCTGGTCGGGGGGGTAGGGCAACTGGGCGGCGGGATCTTCCACATCTTCGAGAACTTCTCCAGCCAGCCAGTAGTAGGTTTTGCCCCGTGGGTCAGTGCGTTTGGCGAATTGTTCGTGGTAGCGGCGGATGCCTTGGCGGGTCACTTTTGCGCCCTTGATATCCGCCGATGGTAGGTCGGGCACGTTGACGTTGAGCAGGGTGGCGGGGGGCAGGGGCAGGTGGCTATCGGGGGAAAGCAAGTCTCGCACAAAGGCGGCTGCGAGGTCGAAGTTGCCGCCTTTGTAGCTGGTAAGGCTAACGGCGATGGCGGGCATTCCTTCCATGGCCCCTTCCATGGCGGCGGAGACGGTGCCGGAATAGAGCACGTCTGTGCCCAGGTTGGCCCCGTGGTTAATGCCGGACACCACCACATCCGGCGGAGTGGTCATCAACGCCCCTAGGGCTAACTTCACGCAGTCCGAGGGAGTACCCGAACAGCTCCAAGCCTGCGTCTCGGCAGAACACTGACCGATAGGCGGCCATCCCCTGGGCAATCGACTCCGGTATCCCCACTAACGGCCACATAGTCAGGCCTCACGCTGATGAATCCCTTAATCTTGGATCCGAATCCCATGTATGGCACATTAACCTTCCAAGTCGTGTGCTGAAGTTGCTAATTTTATAGGCTTGGTGTTTAACCAGCTTCATTCAATTGGATTAAAAGAAACCCCAAGATTCTTAGCCTAGTCGCCATGCCATCAGCCTAGCTTGAGGTAGAATCCTGGGATTTTGGTGTTTAGTTGGGTTTGGTTGTGGTGCCGCCCAACCTACAGTTTTGGGTTAGCCTAGTCGCGGTTAATGGCGATCAGCAGGCGCAGGATGAAGATGAACAGGTTGATGTAGGTGAGGTACATCGACAGCGCTGCCGAGAGGTATTGCTCATCTTTGTAGGTGCGGGGCAGGATGAAGAAATCCACCACGGACGCGCCCACAAACACCAACACCCCAAAGGCGGAGATGGCGATATCCAAAAACTGGGGTACGCCGCCGCCGAAGAGGGCAAAGAGGAACTGACCCACCACGGCAATCAGCACGGCAACCACACCCATGCCGATGGTGCGGGTGAGGGCAAAGCCGTCTTCCTCGGAAAGGTTGGAGCCAATTTGTCGAGCAGCGATGAACACCACCCCACAGGCCAAGGCAGCGGAACCAATGCCCATAATGCCCACGCCAGCGGTGCCAAGAGCCAAGGCAATCAGGCCGCTGAGGGTGTAGCCCGTTAGCAGGCTATAGGTGGCCAGTAGGGGCAGGGCGGTGCTGTTCTTTTCCTGGTTGGCAATGTTGCTGGCCACGAAGAACAGAGCGATTTGGGCCACAAAGGCAACCCAGAAGGTGGGCATGAAAATGGCGGGGTTGCTGGCCATCACATTGAGGCCACCAAAGGAACCCAGGGCCGTTAGAACCAGGCCGCCACCGACAAAGGGGAGGGCGTTTTTGATGACGTTGGGGCCAATGAGGGATTGACCTTTTGCCTTTTGAATGGCTTCACGGAAATTGCTGGTGTTACTCAAAGCCGTATCCTCGTACGTCACGATAAGTTAGTTAACCGTGCCTCAGGTCAGGGGAAAAGCTAGCCTCAATGGAGCGACCGTTGCCGTTCTGACCTGGGACGGTGAAAGAAGGTTCAAGATTGCGAGAATGCTCTGTGAGGAGGCACCTCTCGGCTCGAACTGGAGTCATATTGGGTATGGCTACTTAGATTCTAGTCAACTTTGCCGGGAAAGGCGGCTCGCCCTGGGTGGGGGAATCCCCCATGGTTTGCGTGGGTTGCCATTGAGTCTGCATCACCCAAACCTACCCGCAAGGAGTCCCGCAGGGGCACTGGAGGATCACCGCTATGAATTATCGCCTTGGTCTACCTAGTTTGAGCCTTGTGGTTGGCCTTGGTCTTCTACCCAACCTCCCATTCCCCCCCGACCCCCAGCCGATTCAACCCCTAGCCAACCGCGTCATCATCATTCACCGTCCGGCCCCCTGGCCCCATCCTTGGCCCTACCCTGTCCCCGTTCCGACAGAGGAGCGAGTGCGGGTAGAGTTCGACGCCCTAGGCACCGACTGGGGAGCGGTGTATCTGGATGGCCGACTGATTTACCAACCCCACAACTTCAACCGTCAGCACACCGTTCACCTGCGGCCTGGGGGCTATCGGCTAGAGGTAACTGGGGTGGTGCAGTTCGACCTTTGGGCCAGCGGCTATTTGGACATTGGCCGCGATAACTCCCAGATTGTGGTGGTGCGGTTTTCGAGGACGGGTGGGGTATCGGTGTCGGGCAGTCCCTATGTTTGGATTCCCGACTAACACCTTGGGGTTTCCGACCCGCGCAAAAAACCCGCCAACCGAGGCCAGCGGGGAAACGAGAATGCAGAAACTATGATGATGTGCAGCGGGAACAGCCCTAGTAGGCCAAGCCCATGCTGCGGGTGGTTTCGGCACCCAGGTAAACCCGAATGCTGAGGAAGTCGGTGGGGCAAGCGGTTTCGCAACGCTTACAGCCCACGCAGTCTTCAGTCCGGGGGGAGGAGGCGATTTGGCCAGCCTTACAGCCATCCCAGGGAACCATCTCCAGGACGTCTAGGGGGCAGGCACGCACGCACTGGGTGCAGCCGATACAGGTATCGTAGATTTTGACGGAATGGGACATTGAATTTAAAACTCCAATGTTGGGTCACGACTACTGACTTTGACAGCCCTAAGGAGCCCCTTAAAAAGCGGTCAAAAGGGTCTATACAGTAAGGGTTTCCTAATCATGAACCAGTCTATAGCGAGAGTTTTCAGCTCTTATCATTGGCCCTAGCAAACCTTAATGGATCGTAATAAAGCCCCCATAGAGACGCCTCTATAACCCCCGTTCCACGTTCCCAACCCCCGTTTTTCCCGGATCCCACTCCACCCATCGATCCATTTCTTAATAAAGTAATGTAAAACCATCCCCTTTCCGACTCCCGCGTCCCGACTCCCCACTCCCCACTTCCCCTTCCTCCCATGCCCACACCCCTCTCCGACCAAATCCAATCCTTCTACGACGCTTCCTCCGGCCTATGGGAAAGCATCTGGGGCGAACACATGCACCACGGCTACTACGGCCCCACGGGTACGGTGCGCAAGGATCGGCGGCAGGCCCAGATCGACCTCATCGACGAATGTTTGCGCTGGGCGAATGTGACCCAGGCGGCGGAGATTCTGGACTGCGGCTGCGGCATTGGCGGCAGTGCCCTAGAGTTGGCCACCCGGTTCAACGCCAAGGTGACGGGGATTACCCTCAGCCCCGTGCAGGCCAAGCGGGCGGCGGAACGGGCCGAAGCGGCGGGTTTGGCCACAGACAGCGCTCCCTGTGCCCAGTTTCAGGTGGCCAATGCCCTAGAAACGCCCTTTGCCGACGAGAGCTTTGATTTCATTTGGTCGATGGAAAGCGGCGAACACATGCCCAACAAGGCGGGCTTTTTGCAGGAGTGCCACCGTCTCCTGAAGCCGGGGGGCAAGCTGCTGATGGTGACCTGGTGCCATCGCCCTACGGATTCCCTGGCGGGGCCACTCACCGCCGCTGAGCGGGGCCAACTGGACTGGATTTATCGGGTCTACGGCCTGCCCTATGTGCTTTCCTTGCCAGAATACCAAACCCTGACCGAACAGACAGGCTTTCGGCAGGTGCAAACCGCCGACTGGTCTCAGGCGGTGGCCCCCTTTTGGGATGAGGTGATCGCCTCGGCCTTCAGTTGGCAGGCGGTGACAGGGCTGATTCAGGCAGGGCCAGAGACCATTCAGGGTGCCCTTGCCCTGTGGCCCATGCGGCAGGGACTCTACGGCGGGCTGATTCGCTACGGACTGTTGCAGGCGGTACGTTAATTCGCCGCTACAACAGGTTCATCCACCATGGGCACGAAGCGCACGGGGATGGTGTATTCCGTAGACAGGCCCGTCAGGTGACGGGTGAGCACCAACAGGGTTTGGCTAGAGTGCCCCACCGGAACCACGAGCTTGCCCCCCATGGCCAGTTGATCCACCAAGGCGCTGGGGATGCGGGGTGGAGCCGCTGTCACCACAATGGCATCGTAGGGGGCGTGGTCGGCCCAGCCCTCGTAACCGTTGCCCCGTTTGATGTGAACGTTGGAATAGCCCATTTGGCCTAGGGTCTGCTCGGCTCGCTGGGCCAGGGAGGGCAAAATTTCCATAGAATAGACTTCCTGGGCCAGTTGTGCCAGGATAGCCGTCTGATAGCCCGATCCCGTGCCCACCTCCAGCACTGTTCCGTTGGCGGGAATGGAGGCGGCATCGGTCATAAAGGCGACGATGTAGGGCTGGGAAATGGTTTGCCCTTGGCCGAGGGGAAGGGGTTCATCGGCATAGGCTCGGTTAGTATAGTCGGCGGGTACAAAACGATGGCGAGGTACGGTCAGCAGGGCGTTGATCACCCTGGGATCGGTAACGCCACGTCCTACTACCTGTTGATGCACCATTTGCTGACGCTGCTCGGCATACTGCCGTCCGAGGGGGCCGTGGCCTAGGGAAAAAATCATGATCGGCCTCGTGGTGGGGTGGGTGGCGAAAGGGGGAGATGCGGCGGCGTTGACATAGACCATAGCGACCTCTAAGCCCAGACGTGCCAATGAGGAGAGGGTGGCAACCCTGGACTTCCCTTGATCTTAGCGCTTGCCGCTGGGGTGGATTTCCCCATTCACCCCGGTAAGATTACCCCGATCCCAAAAGGGTGTTAAGGCTAGAGGCCCTCTGCCTTACGGTATTGTTTTTTGAGCCTGCAATCTCCTGTATTCCGGATTCATCGAGGTGCACATTAAGATTAGGGGACGAGAAGACCTCGCCCCTGCAAGTGGGTAGATGAGGATCCGAGGTTAGGCGATGTAGTCTGGGTAGGGTTCCCCACTCCCGACTTCCTAGTCGTAGATATTCGCTGCCTTCAGCATGTGGTAGGTGATCAACAACTGGGTTAGCGCCAGGGGATAGCTTTGCAGGGTTTCGCCCGTGGTGCCGATGACTTTGCCGATGTCGGTGTTGCCTTCGATGCTGCAAAAACGGCCCAGGTAGGGAATTTCGCCGCAGAGGGTGCGTTCCAACTCTTGGACGGGTTGCTCGGTGGCGTGGCAGTCAATTTCCAGCACGTCCACGGGTTTGCCCATGTCGCGATCCAGTTCTAGGCGCACGGCATCGCTGAGGGTGCCGCCGTGTTTGGTTTCCAGCAGGTGGCTAAAGTCGGGGTGGGGGATGGTGGGGCGCATCACCAGGCGCACGTTGAGCATCAGTTCGTTGGTGCTTTGTTCGTCGCTGGGGGGATAGAAGGACACTACCACGTCGGCCCATTGGCGCTGGGGGCGAATGTAGGCTTCGGAGTCTTCTTCACGGGCTTTGATTTGCTCGATGACTTCTTCGGGGGTGTAGCCGCGCTTGCGGGTATCGCGCTTGATTTTCCAGTTGGCGCGGAGGTCTTCCGGCGGCGCGAGGTACACCTTGACATCGTAGGCATCGCGGCAGGCGCGGGTGGAGTAGCCCAGCAGCCCTTCCACAATCACAAAGCGGCGCGGTTCGATGTATTCGGGCGCGTCAAATTCGCCGCTGCTGTGGTTGTAGATCGGTTTGAGGATGGGTTGCCCCGTCCGCAACAGGCCCAAGTGCTGCTGGATGATGTCGATGTAGTTGCAGTCGGGGTGGAGGGCGGAGATGCCCATTTCCTTACGCTGCTTGCGGTCGTAGCGGTGGTAGTCGTCCGTGCAGATGGTGGTGACTTGGTCTTCGCCAAGGATTTGGGCAATGCCTCGCGTTAGGGTGGTTTTGCCAGCGGCGCTGTCGCCTACGATGCCAAGAATAATCGGACGGCCTACCATATATTCCTCCAGAGTTGTATAACCAATAGTTAATCATTCCATTGTAGGAACCAACGGGACGCAATCCGATGATTGATTTAGCAAACCAAACGATTTTGGTGACGGGTGGCTCTCGCGGCATTGGCCAAGCCATCGTGGAAACCCTGCATCGGGCCGGAGCCTCGGTGGTGCTGCACTATGGCCAGGGACGCACAGAAGCCGAAGCCATCGCCGCCGCCCTCGGTTCTAACGGGACACCCTCTGACCGGGTGCATTTGGTTCAAGCGGATTTATCCCAACCCAGGGCAGCAAGGGATTTGTGGGTAAAAGCGCTGTCTTGGCATGGGTCAATCGCGACGGTAGTAAACAATGCCGCCACCATGCCCGCCGCTCCTGTCGAGGGAGATTGGGATACCTGGGCTAACGCTTGGCAGCAAACCCTTCAGGTCAACCTGATCGCCGTAGCGGATTTGTGCCGAGAAGCTGTCCTCCATTTCCAAAACCAGGGCGGCGGAACGTTGATTAACCTCGCCAGCCGCGCCGCCTTTCGGGGAGATGGCCCAGAATTCACGCCCTACGCTGCTTCCAAAGGAGGCATCATCAGCCTTACCCGCACCTTGGCACGGGGATTCGCTAAGGACGGTATCTTGGCCTACGCCATTGCCCCCGGCTTCGTCCGCACCGACCGCATCGAGGAAGTGATGGCCGAACGCGGAGCCGATTATGTCACCCGCGACATTCCCATGGGTGCCCCCGCCGACCCCCAGGACATCGCCAATCTGGTCGCCTTCCTCGCCGCTGGCCTCGCCCCCCACGCCACCGGAGCCACCTTTGATGTCAATGGAGCGTCCTATTTCCACTAATCCGCCCACAAGATCCCAGGGTTCTTCCATCGGTCTGCCCAGCACCTCGGTGAATTTCAAACCAGAACCCTGGGATCTGGAACCCCACCTACCTAGATCCCAGGGTTCTTCCATCGGTCTGCCCAGCACCTCGGTGAATTTCAAACCAGAACCCTGGGATCTGGAACCCCACCTACCTAGATCCCAGGGTTCTTCCATCGGTCTGCCCAGCACCTCGGTAAATTTCAAACCAGAACCCTGGGATCTGGAACCCCACCTACCTAGATCCCAGGGTTCTGACCTGGGGGACTCAAAGATGCTGAGTAATGGGCAGAAGAACCCTGGGATCTTACGCTGACTAACCTTGCTTTTGCCCAAACCTCCACGCCACAATTAGATAAGCTCCAAGTTTCCATTCCCCTGACTTTGGTGCATCGTTTCACGGATGCACCCTACGTTCGCTCAATTCCCGACTCCCGATTCCCGACTCCCAATTCCCATGACCACAACCTATCCTGCTCCAATGCCTGCTTCCCCATCCTCCCTTCCCCCGCTTTCGGTGGATATCGCCATCGTCGGCGGCGGCCTTGTGGGGCTAACCCTGGCGGCGGCGTTGCGGCCCTCTGGCTTGCGGGTGGCGGTGATTGAAGCCCAAACCCCGGAGGGGGCGGCTTCTCGGCAGCGGGCCTATGCCTTTTCGCCCACCTCGGCAGATATCATGAAGGGCCTGGGATTGTGGCCGCAGGTGGGGCCGAAAATTTGCCACTTTCAGCAGGTGCGGCTGTCCGATGGCGATCATCCCGAAGTTGTGAAGTTCTCGCCCCAGGATTTGGGGGATGAATCGGTGTTCTACGGGGCCGAGCATGGGGTGTTGATGGAGGCGCTGCAAGGGGCAGTGCAGGCAGCGGCGAATATCCATTACCTCAGTGAGTCCACCCTCACCGTCACCGAGCGCCACGGGGAACGGGTGGTGGGCACGTTGACGACACCGGAGGGCACCCGCACGTTGGATGCCGCCCTCGTTGTTGCCGCCGATGGCAAACAGTCGCCCCTGCGGCGGCAGGCCAACATCGATGCCTTTGGCTGGCAGTATTGGCAATCCTGCATCACCACGGTTTTGGAACCCGAAGGCGACCATCAATCCACCGCCTACGAGCGCTTTTGGCCCAGCGGCCCCTTCGCCATTTTGCCCCTGCCCGGTGGTCGCTGCCAGGTGGTGTGGACTTCTCCCCACGAAGAGGCCCAGGCCATCCTCAACCTGCCCGAAGCCGAATTTATGGCCGAACTCGAACGCCGCTACGGCTCCCAAATGGGCAAGCTAAAACGCCTCACCCCACCCGCCCTGTTCCCGGTGCAGTTGATGCAGTGCGACCGCTATATCCAGCCTCGCCTTGCCCTAGTCGGCGATGCTGCCCACAGTTGCCACCCCGTCGGTGGCCAAGGATTGAACATGGGGCTGCGGGATGCAGCGGCTCTCGCAGAAGTCCTCACCGCCGCCCACCACAAGGGTCAAGACCTCGGTGCCGTCACCGTGCTGCGCCGCTAC
This sequence comes from Phormidium sp. FACHB-1136, assembly GCF_014697375.1. Taxonomy (GTDB): domain Bacteria; phylum Cyanobacteriota; class Cyanobacteriia; order Phormidesmidales; family Phormidesmidaceae; genus Nodosilinea. Next base: position 6,432 of record NZ_JACJRS010000030.1, on the reverse strand, counting down.
GAACGCTGGCGACGGTGGGAAAACTGGGTCATCCTCAGCTTCACCGACACCCTCACCCGCAGCTTTTCTAACCAAATTGCTCCCATCGTGGCCTTGCGCCGCACCGGGTTATGGGTCCTCACCCACGTTTCTCCCCTGCGCCACCTGGCCCTACGATTGATGACCGGACGCCTAGGCCGCGTGCCCAAACTGGCCCTAGCAGGTCGCCGCCAGAGCTAGCCAGACCCAGGGAACCCTCTACAGAAATTTTCTGGCACAGGCTTTCGTTTTTGTGGGAGCCGATTGGCTAGCATAGGGCTGCTTATTTTTGCGGATATTCCCGGAGGGTTCCCTGTGAAACGGGCGTTTGCACTGGCTTTGCCGATGGTGTTGGTCGGTGGGGTGGTGGCCTTACCCCTACCTAGCTTGAAGGGTTGTTCGATGGCGGCTTGGGCGAACCAAACCCGCCTCTTTGGCCACAGTGGCGAGGCGGGGCGGGATGGCCGACCGGGGCAGGATGGACGGTCAGGCGTCGCGGCCAATACCATTGCCGATGGCAACCCGGCCAGTTTTGTGTTGTCTGGAGAATCGGGTGGGCCAGGGGAAGATGGGGAGGCGGGTTATCGGCCCCGCTGCGCCGACCAGCCTAGGGATGTGGCCCACCATTTGCAAGCGGCCCATGGCGGTAATGGGGGCAACGGGGGCCAGGGTGGGCAGGGCGGCAATGGGGGCGACTTAACTGTTTACTATCGCGATCTGGCTCAGCTTCAGCGCCTTTCGGTGACGGCGGTGGGGGGCCAGGGTGGTCGGGGTGGTCGGGGTGGGCAGGGTACCCTAGGCTGTCGTTGCCCGGTGCGCCAGTGGGAGCAACAAACCTGTACGGGCACACCGGGGCAGAGTAACTACCGTTGCCAAACCCAGCGCTATCGATGTAGTGACGGGCGGACGGGTGCCCAGGGCAACTTCGGGGCCGATGGCCGCACGGGGGAGGATGGACAACTGTGGCTCGTGAACCAACTGGATCCGCTCCAGCCGGACAATCCCGCTCAATCGGCGCGGCTGTCGGCCCTGGCGAATCAGTCTTTTCCGCTATCGCGCAACCTGTGGGAGACCCGATCTGGGGCCAATGGGCTGCTGGCTCCTGGGTCACGGGTGCGAGACAGCTACCAGGTGTATACGGGGCGGGTGGCCGGAACGGTGCAGTTAGTTTGGCAAGCCGCCCGTCCGATCAGTGGGTTTGACAGGGAAAGCCTGACCGCCGAGATTCAGGCCGATGGCACCCTAGCCGCCACCTTCTCGGAGGATCTCTGGGCCGACTACAGCACCCAGCGCCAGGGTGATGTGATGACCCTCACCATTCACCGAGCCGTGCGTCGCCAAGACGCGACCCGGCTAGCCTGGGGCGGCACCCAGGGCCAAGGCCCTAATCTGCGGGTCATTGTGCTGGACTTGGGCAACGAATCCGCCTTTGTGGATACCCAGTTTCGGGTCACCCTTCGCACCACCACCGACGATCTCCGGGAGAGCCGCAACCCTCGCTATACCACCGCCTACGAAGCCATATTGCCGACGGAACAGGTAGCCCTTAACAACAACCGCTTTGAACTCGCCCTCGGTCAACTGCCCATCGATGCCCGCGCCCTGCGCCCCGGCACCTATGCCCAGCTAGAGATCACCGCCTTACGTTCCCTGGGTAGCCACTCCGCCGAACAAACCCTCACTTGGCAAGGCCAAATCTAGGTCGGTTACATCCACAAAGCCCTGTGCCATGGGGGATGCCGCTGACTTGCCCCTAAAGCGGATTGGCCTGGTAAGGATCAAAGTCGTTGCAGTCGCCTTTTTTGACGGTAATCACGGTTTTGACCCCGCCCCGACGGGTAAAGTCGCCAATCACACGGATACCGTGGGGGGCCAGTTCCTCCCAAAGGCGGTCTAGGATGGCGTTGGTCACAGCTTCGTGGCTGATGCGTTCGTTGCGAAAGGAATTGACGAACAGCTTAAAGGCTTTGAGTTCCACCACCCATTCCCCCGGACAATAGTCCACCACGATGGTGCCAAAGTCGGGGTAGCCGGAGCGGGGGCAGAGGGCGGTAAATTCGGGGTGCTCTAGGTGGATGGTATAGCGATTTTGACTGGGGCTAGGCCATTTCTCCAGCAGAGCCTCGCGGGTTTGGGCAATGGCGCGATCACCGTACTGGTTTGCCAAAGAGAGTCCGTCGGAGGAGGTGAGCATACATCTACAGCCAGGGAAAGACAGGAATTGGCCCTTTGCCATGTTAACCCATCCCCTGAACACGGGGTAAATTGGGAATGAGGTGTAGCCCTACTATGGGTTTTAAGAACCTCCGACCCCCGACCTTTTGGGTCACTTCTCCACCGTTTAAGGCCCCTATTTCCCATGCCCAACGCCCATCGCATCGCCCAAATCGAACTGTTCCAAGATGACAACAACGGCTACAAATCCTTTGAAATGCCGGGGGCCAAACCCCACTACAACCCCGACCGTCCCGGCCAGGTGGAGCACATTTTCTTGGATATCAGCCTCGATTTGGACAACAAAATCTGTGCGGGCACCTGCAAACTTCGCATCAACCCAGTGCGGGATGGGGTAGAAAGTTTGACCCTGGATGCGGTGAATCAGCGGATTGAGTCGGTCAAAATTGGCAGCGCCAAACAAGCCTTTGACTACGATGGCGAACGGTTGCATATTCACCTGAAAAAGCCCACGGTGACGGGGGAAAGCTTTACCCTCACCATTGCCTATCGCCTGGTGCAGCCAGAGCGGGGCATTTACTTCGTCGGGCCAGACCAACATTACCCCGACAAACCCGCCCAGGTGTGGACTCAGGGCGAAGATGAGGACTCCCGCTACTGGTTCCCCTGTTTTGACTATCCGGGGATGCTGTCTACCTCAGAAATTAAGGTGCGGGTTCCGGCGCAGTACCAGGTGGTGTCTAACGGCGAGCTAATTGATACCATCGAAGACGGCGATTATAAGGTCTTCCACTGGCACCAAAAGCAAGTCCATCCCACCTATTTAATGGCCCTGGCGGTGGGTGAATTCGACATCATCCAAGACCAGTGGCAGGATATCCCCGTCACCTACTACGTGGAAAAGGGCCGTAGGGATCAGGGCCAGATCACCATGGGCAAAACCCCTCGGATGATCGAATTTCTCAGCGACAAGTACGGCTACAAATACGCCTTCCCCAAGTACGCCCAGGTTTGCGCCGCCGACTTTATCTTTGGCGGTATGGAAAATACCTCGGTGACGATTCTCACCGACCGCTGCCTGCTCGACGAACGCGCCGCCCTGGATAACCGCAATTCCGAGTCCCTGGTCGTCCACGAACTGGCCCACCAGTGGTTTGGCGACCTGCTGGTGATCAACCACTGGAGCCACGCCTGGGTGAAAGAAGGCATGGCCACCTATTCCGAAGTGATGTGGACGGAGCAGGAATACGGCGCAGACGAAGCCGCCTACTACCGTTTGGGCGAAATGCGGAGCTACCTGAACGAAGACAAAACCCGCTACCGTCGCCCCATGGTGACGCACATCTACCGCGAGGCCATCGAACTCTACGACCGCCACATCTACGAAAAAGGGGCCTGCGTCTACCACATGATCCGCGCCGAGCTGGGCGACCCCCTGTTCTGGAAGGCGATCCAGACCTTTGTCAACCGCCACGCCCACAGCACCGTGGAAACCATCGACTTGCTGCGGGCCATCGACCAAGCCACCGGACGCAACCTGCGGCCCCTGTTCGACCAGTACGTGCTGCGCGGCGGCCACCCCGACTACAAAGTGGCCTATAGCTGGGACGGCGACAGCAAGCTGGCCAAACTCACCATCACCCAAACCCAGGCCAAGGACGGCGACACCAGCAGCACCAGCGGCCTGTTTGACCTACGCATCCCCATCGGTTTTGGCTTTGTCAGCCAGGGCAAAACCCCCAAGGTCGAGGTCAAACCCTTCACCGTGCGCCTCCACGAACGGGAGCAGGCCCTCTTCTTCCCCCTAGAGAAAAAGCCCGACTTCATTAGCTTTGATGTGGGCAACCACACCCTCAAAACCGTGGAGCTAGAGTATCCCCTGCCCGAACTGAAGGCCCAACTCCAGCACGACCCCGACCCTCTCTCCCGCATCGAAGCCGCCATCGCCCTGGCCAAAAAGGGCAACCTAGAAGCCGTCACCGCCCTCGCCACCGCCCTCACCGAGGAACCCTTCTGGGGCGTGCGGGCCGAAGTGGCGGAACAACTCGGCTCCATCAAGCTCGATCAGGCTGTGGAAGGCCTGTTGAAGGGCTTGAAAGACCCCGAAGCCCGCGTCCGCCGTTCTGTAGTCCGCGCCCTGGGCGACATCAAAACCGCCGACAGCTACAAAGCCCTCAAAGCCATTGCCGAAAAAGGCGATGCCAGCTACTACGTGGAGGCCACTGCCATCCACGGCCTTGGTGCGGTGGGAGCCGCCGACCTGGAGGGCAAACCCAAGGAGAAAAAGACCCTCAAACTGCTAGAAAGTATCCTCAAGGAACGCCAGGGCTGGAATGAAACGGTGCGCTCTGGGGCCATCACCGCCCTCAGCCAGTTCAAATCCTCCGAAGAAGCCCTCGACCTGGTGCTGAAATACACCGAACTCGGCACCCCCCAAGCCCTGCGCCTCTACGCCATCCGCGCCCTCGGCCCCATCTCCAAGGGTCAAACCAAACCCACTGTCGAACGCATCCTCGACCGCCTAGAACCCATCGCCAGCGAAACCTTTTTCCTCACCCAGGTTTCCGCCGTGGCCGCCCTAGAAGGGGTGGAAAGCCCCCGCGCCATCCGCATTCTGCAAAACCTGGCAGAACATACCCCCGATGGCCGAGTTCGCCGCCGCGCCCAGGAAGCGGTGCAAAAGGTGCAAAAGGCGATTGGCAAAGACAAAGCCGTGGAACAACTGCGCCAGGAGGTGGATGATCTGAAGAAGGCAAATCAGGAAATGAAGAGTCGGTTGGAGACGTTGGAGGCTAAGGCGAAGTAAGTTAATGGCTCAGTTTGTAGCCGCGATCAGATGTAGTTACCCATTTCATTGTGCGAGGTTATTGAACATGCCAGAGTTCACCCATAAAGACAAACTATACATCGCTGATTTAGCAGAGCCTTATGATATAAAAAAATCTCTGCTAACCATTACTAATTCAAGTGGTGATAAGCTCATCATCGATCCTAAAAACAAATCTGTAGCACATAGATATGGCAATACAGGTGAATCTGTATCTGTGGATTTGACTGCTCCAAAGCACAAAGATTTCTACCAAGGTCTAGTCAAAAATGCTTATGATGTCATTCAGGAATGGATAAAAGATCAGGAAATAGTATTTATCAAAGCAATTGAGGCAGAGTATGAAAATTTAGTTCAAGACTTTGACAAGACCTTGAATATAGCAATAATTGGAAACGTGAGCTGTGGAAAAAGTTCCTTGATAAACGCATTTTTGATGAGAAATCGAAATAACCAAGTTGCTAAGGTTGGCGTTCAAGCAGGAGTAACACAAAAAATACAGGTGTATCGACTAGATGACAAAGTGAGACTGATAGATTCACCCGGCCTAGGAGATATCAGAGCAGAAAATAGTGAAGTAACACGTAAATTCATTGAGAATATTGACGTAGGAATTTTAGTCGTATCTGGTGCTGCCGATGCTTCTCAAAAGATTTTCTTTGATGATCTCAAGAGAAGTTGTGACTCCGTCTTCGTTGTTCTTAGCAAAATAGATGTTTGGGATAAGTTTGAAGGTCAGGCTCTAGAAGATGTCATTAATCAATGGAAGAAGTATTTGAGAGTAGATCGGATATATCCTGTATGTACTTTTGGATATGATCCGCAAATATCTGGCAGAACTCCACTTGATATTCGAGGAGTAGATGAGCTTAGAGAAGATGTAGAACTTTTCTTGGAGAATCGCGGAAAAAAGCTCCTCCTTGCTAGGCACATGAGTCAAAAACGAAAGTATGCCTTAGGTATTATTCTCTCTGCTGTTACTGCTGTGGGAGTACAAGCTGCCCTACCTGGCAAAGCAGTTTGGATTGTTGCCACACAGTCAACAGCTATCATATCTTTATATTATCTGTATAAAGGTAAACGCTTAACTCCAACAGCTGTTTTAGCCTTGCTTCCCGTTTTTGCTGGCGAAGCAGTTGCAACCAACGTATTCTTGTTTTTTGCATCATTTATCCCTCCAACGGGGGTTGTAGAATTGGCTGCTGCTATCACTGCCATGTCAATAACAGGAGCAATGTTAGCTTCTGTTAACTTTGTACTCTCCGATGGACTCGATTTAGATGATAAACAAGCTTTGAAGATTAACTGGACAGTCATAAGTTCTGGACAGGGGTACTAAGTTACTAAGCTTTGGGAGACCTGAGGGGGCAAGGGGTTAAGCTTAGCGGCGATGAATTTAGGCAAAAGTAGAG